>JBJOGT010000119.1:0-6634 GCA_046048115.1 Cyanobacteriota bacterium
GGTAATTTTCATAGTCATTTGCCGAAGAGTGGCGGGGGGTGTTTCGATACTGTCTACTATGCCTGTTCAGCCTTAGGACTAACTGGTGTCTCGCTGAGAAAGTCCTAAATAATTGCCGACATTCCCTTAAGAATCGTAAAACGGGCTGAAAATGGGCAAACAGTTTCCCCTAATCTAGATGGTTAATCTTTGGTATGGAAAAGTGATCTCCCCAAGGATGACGGTTCTCGTTAAGATGAGAAGGGTTATTCAACAAAATGTTATCGATACTGTCCATGGTATTGAGACGGAGTAAGGGCTAGGTCGATCCTATTCGCCCGATCGCCTATGTGAGTTAATTATTCAGGTCTTAATTTAGGAGTCATTAATCACCATGAGTCAAGCGACTGCCATCCAATCCCAAGGTATTCAACTATCTGAAGCAGCGTTACAACACCTCCGGGGTCTCCGGGATCAACAAGGGAGAGATCTGTGTTTGCGGGTCGGTGTGCGCCAAGGGGGATGCTCTGGGATGTCCTACATGATGGACTTTGAGGAGTTAGATCACACCACTGAGCATGATGAAGTCTTTGATTATGACGGCTTTCAAATCATTTGCGACCGCAAAAGCTTGTTATATCTCTATGGGCTAATGCTGGACTATAGTAACGCCCTGATCGGCGGTGGTTTTCAATTTACCAATCCCAACGCGAATCAAACCTGTGGCTGTGGTAAGTCCTTCGGCGTTTAGCCCTGTTTACCCTAAAAGGGGATTTTCCCACGTATCCAGATAAAATATAGGGCTAAGTGATTCTACTGCCCTCTTTTTTTGTCTGTGTGTTTTTATCTCTATTCAATTATTTGTGACTATGACTGAGTCTACTCTCTCCCCCGAAATAGCTTTTAACCAGGCGATCGAACGCTATAACGCCGGGGAAGGCCCGGAAACCTTATTACCGATTTTTAAAGAAATTGCTGATCAAGCCCCGAAAAATGCCACGGTGTGGGCCTGTCTGGCCTGGCTTTACTTATTGGCTGATAAACCCAGTTTTGCCTTCAAGGCAGCCCAAAAGAGCGTCAAAATCGACGGCTATCATCCCCAAGCCCGAGTTAATTATGCCTTAGCCATGTTGGCCAATAAGCGCAGCGGGGTCAGAGAACAGGTAGAATTAGCGGCCCAAATGATGTCTTTTGACAAAGAGATTGCCCAATCGGTGATGGACAATATCGAAGATGGCTTAACACGAAAACCGGAATGGAAAGACCTAGAACGGGTTAAGCAATGGCTGACAGAGTGAAGCTAAGCCACATTCCGCCAGTTATTATGGCGATCTCGATTCTGAGTTTATGCTGTAAAAAATGGCTAAAAAGTCTAAAAAACCACCTGGTGAAAATGAATGTGGCCCCACAGGTAAAACTCGTTAAACAAAAAGTCATAGGGGAAGGCATTCACCCAGGGTAATTGCATGAAAAGATAGCATATCAGGTGGTATGGTTTAAGCTTTGGAAAATGTTAAGCTCAATGGGCATAAAATCCCTGAAAACCTCCCTAGAAGAGGGTTTTGGCTGTATAAAGGGTCCAAGAATTAATGACAAAACTGACCATAAGCGAATAGACATCATCACCATAGCAACTATGGCGGTACTGTGTGGAACAGAGGGTTGGGTTGTAGGGGAAACCGATGAAGTGAGCAAAAAAGAATAGCTAGAACATTGTTTAGAACTGCCCCATGGCATTCCCTCCCATGAAACCTCTGGTCGAGTCTTTTTACGGTTAAAGTCGGAGGAACTCGAAAAGCATTTTCAAGATTGGGTGAGGATAATGAGCAAGAAATTAGGGTTAGACCTTGTCTCCATTGATGGCAAAAGTGTAAGGGGTTCTTATGACCAATACCTTCGCCAAACTAACGGAGGTTATCGGACGCCGGAATGGGGGTGTATAGCCCCTAAAGCAACATGGGTCAAGATGGATGTTAATAAAATAGGGTCTGGCTTTTGTGGAAGCCATTTTTATGATTTCCTCAGACATGAGAATTACAAATCTTAACCCTGACTTTCTCCTTTGTCCGCCGTGATAAAATACCGCTTAACCTAATTGCCCACTACTTATCCCCTATTGCCGTGGTTTTAGCCTCTTCATCCCGTCCAAAATCTGCTCCGTCCCCGTCTTCGCCGATGGGAAATTTAAAAACTTGGTTGCAGGATCTGAGTCAGCGCATTATTGATGGCGATCGCCTTTCTAGGGAAGACGCATTAGGGTTAACGGCGATCGAAGGGGAAGAAAATATTTTATTACTTTGTGAAGCGGCGGATCGCATTCGTCAAGCCTGTTGTGGCAATGTGGTGGATTTATGCAGCATTATTAACGTTAAATCAGGCAATTGCTCGGAAAATTGCGGTTTTTGTTCCCAATCAAGCCATCATCCCGGTGAGGATTCCCCGGTTTACGGGCTAAAAACCCAAGCAGAAATTTTAGAACAGGCCAAAGCGGCGGCGGCAGCAGGGGCAAAGCGTTTCTGTTTAGTCAGCCAAGGTCGGGCGCCAAAGTATAACAGCCCGAAGGATAGGGAATTTGAGGAAATTTTGGCCACAGTGCGCCAAATTATTACTGAGACGGCCATCAAACCCTGCTGTGCCCTCGGGGAAGTTACCCCAGAACAGGCGCAACAATTACGGGACGCGGGGGTCACTCGCTATAACCATAACCTCGAAGCATCGGCGAATTATTACGACAAAATTGTCAGCACCCACACCTGGCAAGACCGGGTTGATACGGTGAAAAATCTCAAAGCGGCAGGAATTCAAGCCTGTACCGGTGGCATTTTGGGAATGGGGGAAACCTGGGAAGACCGGGTAGATTTAGCTCTATCATTGCGGGAACTGGACGTGGAGTCGGTGCCCTTAAACTTACTCAATCCCCGCGCCGGTACGCCCTTGGGCAACGTTGATAAATTAACCCCCTATGAAGCCCTGAAGGCGATCGCCATTTTCCGATTTATTTTGCCCCAACAAATTATTCGCTATGCTGGGGGACGAGAAGCGGTGATGGGGGAATTACAGGCCCTGGGACTCAAAGCGGGGATTAATGCCATGCTTGTGGGTCATTATCTGACCACCCTCGGTCAACCCCCAGAACAAGACCAACAACTTTTAGCCTCCCTTGGTCTCGAAGGGGGAGAAGCGCCTATTCCCGGTGAATACCAATCCTGATTCTGACCTTGATACTGTTCTCGATGAAACGGCGGCTCCGACGAAACCGTCATTATTGGCGGAAGTGTTGTTGGCGATCGCCGGTTTACTGCTGACCATTTTTGCGACTTTTGTGGAAGTCTTTGTCACCAATCCCCCCTGGCAATGGTGGGATGAGGGCATTTACCCCAATTCCCTGGGGACGACCTATCAAGTCGGTGCGGTGTTACTCACAGCCTGTGTGGCGGGGGCCAATGCTGGAGCGATCGCCCAGTTGGGCTATATTGTGCTGGGATTAAGCTGGCTCCCCATTTTTGCCTTCGGTGGGGGCTGGGATTATTGGCAACAACCCACCTTTGGTTACCTATTGGGCTTCGTACCAGGAGCCTGGTGCTGTGGCTGGTTAGCCTATCGTTCCCGCGCCAAAATTGAGCGGTTGGCCCTGAGTGCCTTAGCTGGATTAGGAGTCATCCATCTCACTGGCATCGTCTATTTAGGTTTGTTGGCCCTGTCGAAGTTAGGAAATCCCCCCATTCTCCCCCTTGCCCAACTACCGACGGCAATAATGACGTTTTCCGTTGCTGCCCTACCCGGCCAAGGAATTGTGGTGTGTTTGAGTGCCGTACTAGCGTATTTTTTACGGAAACTTCTCTTTTATTAATGAATGCTGCGATCTTTTTCTTTCACTAAGAACCCCCTTTTTTGGCAAGTGGCGATCGCCGGTTTGATCGTGGATCAAGGGAGTAAAATTTGGGTTGCCCAAACCTTTAAAACAGTGGGAACCAGTTGGCCAATCTGGCCATCAATCTTTCACTTTACCTATGTCTTGAATACCGGGGCAGCCTTTAGCGCCTTTCGGGGTGGAGCGGGCTGGTTAAAGTGGTTATCCCTCGCCGTTAGTTTGGGATTAATGATTTTTGCCGGTAGAACGCCCCTGTGTCGTCTAGAACAGTTGGGCTATGGCTGCATTTTAGCGGGAGCTTTTGGCAATGGCATTGATCGGTTTTTACTGGGGCATGTGGTGGATTTTTTTGATTTTCGGCTGATTAACTTCCCCATTTTTAACATGGCTGATGTTTTTATTAATATCGGTATTGCTTGTTTATTACTCGCTAGCTTCCGACCGATATCCCCAATGAGAAAAGGTGAACAGGATTGACTAAGGGAAATAGGTTGAGAAATACATTACCCTGGGGTGGAGTCAGGACTATTTAGGTAGACGGGTTTTACAACCCCGATTCATAAAACCATCCCATCCCCAGGCCGCACATTCAAGGGAATAAGTCCGGTTAGGTTCATTAGTGGTAGTGTAGTCACAGGAAACATAACCATTTCCATCAGAATCCATCGCCTGACATCGAGCACCGTTAATTTCTTGTTTCATTACCGCCGAAACATAGCCACGAAGTTCTCCTTCGGCAAAACTCCGCCCGAAAAAGAATTGCCCCACGACTTGACCTGCGGTCATCAGAAAAATACCAGTGCCAATCACCACAACACCAATCCCCCCGGCAATAAGGTAATACTTTAAGTTTTTCATGGGTTAAAATCTTGTTAATACAAGGGCAAATATCCGTCAATTCTTTTTAGCATTTTTTAGTCTACTTTAGATGATAAATTTTTCAAACTTACCGTTTATACTTTGGCACAACGTTCAGTTACAACGAGCAGGTTTACTCACTAAGCAAACTGTCCCTGAATCAAGGAAAGCAACCGATTCAGAAACCAATGATGTGATAGTTATTTGGTGTTTTTAAACTATGTATGTCCTTTGGTCTGAAGGGCAAAAAAATTTTTCCAATCTCAGTGACTTTCATTATAGGCAGGTGAGAATATAATGTTTGGCGCGATAATCTCGCCCTTTTGGCAATCTTAGTCGTTTTTTGCTCATATCCTTCGTCAAAAGCTCGAATGATAGCGCTGGCTATATAGACTATCCATTCTATTGCCTCCGACAATAGTTCTTGCGCTTGCTGAATCCTGATTCCGATCCCTGACCTCATTCTCAATACTTGCGTCTGAACTCTGGTTACCTATTTTGGCTAACTACTCCACAAAAGTTTCAAGGACTCTATCTCCCCCCCTTACAGGCACAGATTTGAACACTACCCAGGAAATATCAGTAAACTCCTGTTAGCAGAGATTTTTTCAGAATATAGGCAATTGACGCCCCCACCAGACCAGCATCGGGGCGGCGTTTATGTAATGAAAGAAGTTTTGAAAATGGGACGGCTTGCCCACAGAATTGGCTGTAAAACCCAGTTTTTAAGATTCGCGACGGTTATAAGTCTCGGCAAAAATATCGCGTAGACCGTCATGAAACCCCCAACCAATTCCCCTGGTATCCTTGACGATCGCACGACAACGTGAAAAAAATATATCGTGTAAATCATTTTCTTGAATGATTTTTAAAGCTTGGTCAAACATGGATTCCATACTGATATAAAAAGCTTCGTTAATGTCACCATATTCGATGGTAAATCTAACTCCCTGTTCAACGTAATAGATCATTAAATCAACCAGACTAGCGGGGGTGAAACAAACTTTTTTGTATTCGCTAATGGGCTTTTTGGCGATGGATAACCGTGCTCGACCAAAACCTCGTGTGGGAAAAAATTCTTTTTTGATTTTGGCTTTATATTCATTGACAATTTCACTTTCTGATTGGGGAAAAAATTTAAGTTGATAATAATTTTTAACATCAGGAAAACGTCGATAAAGTTCACTGATTTCGGCAATAAGGTCTTTAGGGCTACAGCTTTCTAGTTGTTTTTTAAGTTGGGCTTGGGTTAGCTTTTTAGAAGTCATGGGCTTTGGGGGTAATGTACAAAGTTGGCGATCGCCGTCCCAAAATGGGATTTGGGTCTTCAGTAAAAATTATTGATTTTGGATCACCGTTTAGGGTCGTAGTGGAATCAGATCAGCGAGCAAAAACCTGACTCTGTATATACTGAAGTTTACTAAGCAATCAGGCAAGGTCAGGGAGGTACTCAAGTGAAATGGAGTGGATCAAATTTTAAGGTGGTGTTGTGTTTTCGGTTGAGAAATCAATGTTGGAGTGGGTAATCAATTCGTATAATACATCGGGATCAAGATCTGCGCCGTTGGGCCATTGAATAGTTCCGAGTTCGGGGTTAACTTTGACTTTGGCGAAGTATTCAGGGTCTTTTAGGGGTTCAAAAATGCCGGTAAATTGTATTTGTTGTTGAATGTCAACGATGCCTTCTTGATTTTCTTCAAAGCGCAGATGAAGTTTGGTGTTTTGCAGGGGTTTAACGGCAATAATGTCTTGTAGCATAATTTACTCCAATGGTTGGATTTTTTGTAAAGGTTGTTGTTGTCTAGCTAGGGCTTGCTGAAAAAAGCTGAAAAGCTTGCATGGACTGGAATAGAAAGGCATAAGAATGAGGTAAAATGCAGAAAAAGGGGGAAAATAGCCCCAAAAGCCTGCACCGGGGTCGACAAA
>JBJOGT010000120.1:0-3324 GCA_046048115.1 Cyanobacteriota bacterium
GACAGTAATGGCTATTCCGTCCGCATTGATGGCCAGGACTACGGTTTAGAATATCTGCTCCGCCTTGTGCCCCAGGGCAACGAATTACTGTTGGTCGCCACGTCCCGCACTGGCAAAGCGCCGGAATTAGTGCTGGGTAGCACCAAAGGTATGGCCAGTGGCTTTATGCAGGTTCAACTCAATCCCGGTTGGCAATTCACTAAACGCACCTATCAGGGCAAAGTGTTGGGGCATTTTTACATCAGTGGTAGCCAAGCTAGTCTTTCTCAGCCGGGTGTCCAGCCAGGAGTAACCCCCACCGATCCTGATCCCGTTGCCCCAGATCCTGTCCAACCGGATCCGATGCAACCCCCTGTTGTTCCTGATTCCGATGAAAGTCAAGTTCCCAATCTTGAGGTAGAAACAGAGGTTATGGTGGAGGAAGAAGGGTCAATGGAGTCCCCAGACAGGGGTGAAGTGGAGCAGACCACCACCGTTGTGGAAGAAGCCATTCAGCCTAAACCTGTGGTCCCCCGTCCTGTTCCCCCCAGGGGCAATCGCCGTCCCAGTCCCACCCCGGACAACTTTCGGGGGGTTTAATCTTTTTTCACCGATGTTTTAATCATGCCATCCAATAGTTTGAGCCAGTTCCAGGCTTTTGATCACGATTTACCCGCTGAGGTCTGTCAGAAACTACTAACCGCTGCGGAAATTGCCGTCGATACGGAAACCATGGGCCTTAATCCCCACCGCGATCGCCTTTGTTTAGTGCAAATTTGTGACCCTGATGGCATGGTCACAGCGGTCAGGATTGCCAAAGGTCAACGGCAGGCCCCAAACCTCAAACAAGTGATGGAGTCCCCGGAGCTAACAAAAATTTTTCATTTTGCTCGGTTTGATACAGCCCAGTTCAATCATACCTTTGGGATCAAAACCTATCCCATCTTTTGCACGAAGATTGCCAGTAAAATTGCCCGGACTTACTCTTCCCACCATGGACTCAAAACCTTGGTGCAGGAATTAATGGGCATTGAATTAGACAAATCCGCCCAATCCTCCGACTGGGGCAATGCGGAAAATCTATCCATGTCCCAACTGAGTTATGCCGCTAATGATGTGCGTTATTTGATTCCTATCCGGCATAAACTCGAAGCCATGTTAGCCCGGGAAGATCGTTTACGTTTGGCTCAACGTTGTTTTGAATGTTTGCCAGTCTTTGTGACTTTGGATCTCGAGATGTATGGCAACGTATTTGAGCACCAATAATTTAGATGATGTGGTTTGGCTTTTCCCGTTGATGATCTTGACTGATCAATTTCTCTATCCGTAGTTGAGAAGATGGATTTTCCTTGGGGGCAAAGGTTTGGTAAAGGCCAATCCCCACCAGGGCGGCGGCGGCCAGGCAAGAAACCCCGGCCACAATTTTGGTCATTAAGGACAATCCCGTGGTGCCTTCGGTTTCCGTTTCGTCATCGTCGTGGGCGTAGCGGTGGAAAAGAAAGTCAAGGGCATAGTTCCGCAGTTCGTAATAGCGGGGATCATCGGCAATTTGGGTACGATTGCGGGGGCGGTCGAAGGGAATGTCTAAAATTTCACCGATGTGGGCGTTGGGGCCATTGGTCATCATCACTAGGCGATCGGCGAGGAAGAGAGCTTCATCAATGTCGTGGGTAATCATTAAGACGGTGAGCTTATTGTCCCGCCAAATTTGTAACAATTCTTCCTGCAATTCTTCTTTGGTAATGGCATCCAACGCCCCAAAGGGTTCATCCAAGATTAAAACTTCCGGGGAAATGGCCAAGGCCCTGGCGATCGCCACCCGTTGTTTCATGCCGCCGGAAATTTGATTGGGTTTTTTGCTGGCCGCTTCCGTTAACCCCACCATTTCTAAGTAATGTTTTGCCAGGGCTTCCTTGTCGGCTTTGGATTTATCGGGATAGACGGAATTAATGCCGAGGTAAACATTTTCGTAGGCCGTTTTCCAGGGCAATAAACAATAGTTTTGAAAGACCATCATCCGGTCGGGGCCGGGGCCGGTAATGGGTTGGCCATGCAACGTCACCGATCCACTAGTGGGTTGATTAAAGCCAGAAACCATGTTCAATAATGTCGATTTGCCACAACCGGAATGCCCAATCACACAGATAAATTCCCCTTCTTTAACGGCGAGATTCACCCCTTCGAGCACACAATATTCGCCGTTGGGGGTGGGATACACTTTGGAAAGATTTTCGATCGCCAAAAAATCGGTGGTATTTTGTTCAGGGGATTGGGGCTGCGGAGCATTCATGGTAAACATTGGTTTGAACAGAAATAGGGTAAGGGCGAGAGCAAGAACAGGATTAGTCGGGCTGAGGGGGCTTAATTAGAGGGCGAAAGGGAATCTGGGCTGACATCCAGCAGAATTTCGCTAACCTGGGGATCACGATGGATGGTAAAGCGTTGAATATAGCCCAGGGGATCATCCGGGGTAAACACCATGCCGTCAAAGAGTTTCAAGGTCTGGCGATCGGGTTCAAGGTCGGGCCAGCCCAATTGGCGACAGGCTTCCCCATAGAGATCCGGGCGGCGTACCCGTTCAATAATTTCCAGCCAGTTGCGGGGGAAATCGGTGTAACCCCAGCGAGCCAATTGGGTCAGCGTCCACAGAGCTTCACTGCGGGAGGGGCAGGTGGATTGGTTGGTAAAAAATTTGTTGTAGCGCAGTAATAATTCCGGTTCCCGTCCGGCTCCCCGGTCATAGGGGGTGAGAAAACCAGGGCTGGTATAAACTTTTTCCGATCCCACATATTCCGGGCGACAGAGTAGGTCTAGAATCTCTTCCCGATGACGGCGATCGTCGCAGTATTCACAGGCCCGGAGCAGGGCTTTGACCAGGGCTAAATGGCTTTCGGGGTATTGTTTAACCCATTCTTCCCGCACACCCAAGACTTTTTCGGGATGGCCATCCCAAATATCTAAGCTTGTGGCCACCACGCTACCCAGACTTTCATAGACAGCGCGGGAGTTCCAGGGTTCCCCCACACAATAGCCGTCGATATTGCCCGCTTTGAGGTTAGAAACCATTTGGGCCGGCGGAATGCGGGTCAGGGTGACGTCTTGATCGGGGTCAATGCCACCGGAGGCTAGCCAATACCGTAGGAGCAAATTTTGCATCGACGCGGGATGCACCATGCCAAAGTTATGGATTTTATCCGAGGTGGCGGCAAGGTAATCTTTAAGTTGCCGTAAATCCGTGACACCATCTGCCGCAAATTGTTTAGCGAGGGTGATGGCATTACCATTCCGGCTCATCACTAGGGCATTGATAATGGGTACAGAGGCTCCACCCAATCCCATGGTCAG
>JBJOGT010000121.1:0-5814 GCA_046048115.1 Cyanobacteriota bacterium
GCATTTGACCACAAACTTCACCTGTTTGAATCATTATAACCGCTTCAAAATCTTGATATTCAGCATGGATATGAGGCGGATTGTGATCGTTGTAGTTCATTGTGATCTTTATTCCATAGAAGCTTGATAGAGTGGGCATAAATAGTCCTTCTCAAACTTTGTTATCTATTGTAAGCGATCGCACTTCACATCTTAAACAGAGATCGCCCCTCATCATCACAAAAAACGATCACCATTTCCCAAAAATTGACTTTCCCAAAATGATCGCACTTTCAAAAGTTAAAGCGATCGCGATTTTAAATTTTAATCAACAACAAGACGGCGATCACACCATGAAGATGAAAACACATGATCACCCCTTGCCTTTGAATAAAAGGCGATCACCCTATAGTAATCGGATAAATTCTTCTACACTTAAATCAACATCTCGAAGGATAGCGCGTAGGGTTCCTTTCGCCAATTCTGGATGATCTGGTACAACGACCTGAGCAAAGGGGTTATTTCTCCTTAAAATGACGTGACTACTTTCTCTTCGTTTAAGATAAAAGCCAACTTTTTATAGAGCTTTTACACAGTTTTTGCCTGAAATACTGGGAAGTTTACTCATACAAGAACTAGAAAAGTTTCAAAAGTTTCTTCTGGAATTGGTAAACCATCTTCTTCTAAGGCTCTAATGTAACCCGAAATGGCTTCCCTAATATTAATGAGTGCTATTTCCTTGGTTTCTCCTTGGCTAACGCATCCTTTCAGGCTTGGACATTCAGCAATCCAGTAGCCATCTTCATCTTTATAGGTAATGACTTGTCTCATTGGTTTTTGAGTGTTTAAAAGTTAGAGTTAGATAGAGGTATTCTAACAAAAATGGCTGGGCCATAGCGATCGCACTTCTAAATCTCATCAAAACGGGATCACCATTCCCAAAAAATTGACTTTCCCAAAATGATCGCACTTCACATCCTAAACAGAGATCGCACTTCTAAATCTCATCAAAACGGGATCACCATTTCCAAAAAATTGACTTTCCCAAAATGATCGCACTTTCAAAGGCCAAAATGATCGCAATTTTAGGTAGTGTTCAAACCGCATCCCAAAGAGGCTTTGGGTCACTTGACACTTTTCCTCTGCTACGGCACTGGGTTTTTAAACAGCTTGGAGGGCGCTGGAGAAACTTCATTTAGGGTTGTGGCGAAATAAGCCCTTGCATCGTGGAGGTTAAGGGAAAGCATCTGGACACCTAACTGCTCTCGTTTGAGGAGACTGCCCATTTCGTGGGTGTTGAAAAAAGTGTCAAGTCAATCCTGTGTCGAATAGCCTCACTAAGCCCTCCAGATGAACACTACCTTAGCGACCCCCTTTTCGCCGTTTTTAGCGTCTCCGAGGGCAATTCCCAAAACATGGTTTGATAGGCTTTGGCAAACTGACCTGAGTGCCAAAATCCCCATTGATTAGCAACAGCAACAACACTGGTTGCATTTGGGTCTGCTTGCTTCAACAGTTGCCTAGCACCATGGAGCCGCTGGGCCTTGATATATTCCATCGGCGTTACCCCAAAGGTACTTTCAAAGCTGTAGAACAGGGTTCGACGACTGACACCAAGGGTCGTGTACAAATCCTTGAGGGTCAGAGGTTCCTGGAGATGGGCGGCGATGTAATCTCGGGCTTGGTTCGCTAGTTGGGCTTGCCGACGGGGATGCGGTGGAAGACGAAATTCAGGTTCTCGCCGAGGAATGGCGTCGATTAACAGTGGCACAACATCGCCAATGATCATTTGATGGTAATCGGGTCTTTCCAGCAATGGCGATCGCCGTTCAACCAACTGCATCAGTTCCTGCATGTAAGCACGATAGACAGAGAGGGTTGTCGGTAGATGGATTAAATCTTGCTTGAGAAATCGATTGTCCAAATCATCCCGCCGCATTGAGTCTCGGGTCGCCTCAAACAGGTCTTGCCGCACTTGAAGGGCGCTTAATTGCATATTCTGCTGATAGAAACTATCGACACCGCGAGTGGTATCAAATCCCGCTAGGGTGTTCTGATCGAAGGGTTGCTGATGAAGATAGGATGGACGCCTGTCTGCTACTAATGGCAGCGAAAAACTAATAAACCCTGGCCGACGCTCCCCGCGCATTTGAATTGACGTCTGTAATTTAACAAAAGTCAGTACTAAAGCACCTAAATCAATTTGGTATAAATTTATGTTAAAAGGGGCTGGGCTGAGGGGAAGCACGCGATAATCTCGGTTAGCACTCATGAACTGTGTAGCTTCATCTCCATCGGAAAATTGCCGTCTAAACAGTTGCATACTGGAAAATTTAGATCGTTTTAATGGATGAATATTTGCCAGATCGTAGCACGGAGGGCATCGCGTCTGCCAATCACACCAAGCTTAAGCGGGGGAGAATTTCAATATTAGAAACAACCATTTCAATGGCGGCGGGGAATCGATATTGATCGCAGTTAAGTGATCAATTTTCGCGTCATTAATCGCCCGATTTTAAAAAATGCAATATTTATTTCTAGGAATTCATGTTATCAACTAACTAGGTGGTCTTGGACTACCTTGCACAATTCGCTGTCTATTTGCCCCTAGGAGATTTGACCATGAAAGTTGATCGCCCCAATGCCCAAGCACTGACCCCCGAAGAAACCCAAGAACTCAACCGTTTACGCACCCTCATTGAAACGGCGATCGCCGATGGGGTCGTTACCGAGGATGAGGTATCAGCCATCCGCACCATGGCGTTGACCCCCAAGCCCAGTTACGAACTCCTCTCCCAAGAATTGGCAATGTACCGTGAGTTGGTCACCAGCAAAGTCCAGGCAGGGCTGCTGGTCGCCGAACAGTTTTCGGAATGACTAAACCCTAACCGTATTTAAGAAAAGTTATTAATGGGTTGCACTCTCGTGATCTGCGGGCAAGTGTAGGCACTTGCATAATGGACGGTGTTAATTTGATGCAATCCTCTTGATATAGTGGATTGCGTTTCGATTTAGGATAATAAGTAGAGAAAAGCGTACTATGCCCTTGTCTGCTGTTTCAGGCTGATCTGCACACTGCTGTAACCATTACACTGTTGGGTTGATTACAGACTTCCCTATTAATGTTCTTAAATCTCTTTGGGCTATATTCGCCGCTCCTTAGCGCTCCGCCCAAAATGTTCTTTACTTGCTCTCAATCCTCTTCAGGAGTTTGATATTTTGTTTAAACCGTATTTTTTACTGACTGTGTCCACTGCATTGTTCCTGGGGAGAAGCCTTGCGGGGGGCATCCCAAATTAGTCACCACTTTAGACGGTCACCAAGGCTGGGTTCTTTCCCTTGCCTTTAGTCCTGACGAAGATACTCTGTACAGTGGTGCTAAGGACAAAATCGTTAAAGTTTGGCAAGTTCAATAACAAAATTGGCTCTCTTGGGAGCAATTTTGATCAACCGTCATGACTCAAAATCTAGAATCTAACCAAAAGCCGCAGGAATCCGTTTCCCCACCTTCTACCCCAGCGAATAACCTTCAAAAGCCGACGGATCACCTTGTCAGCGCGTCCCCAACGCCCCACAAATCCTATGCCCTGGTGCGTGCCCTGCCTGTGCTAGTGCTCGCGGCCGCTTTTGTGGGGTGGGGATTTATGGCCCAAATTCCCGTTAAAATCGTTGGCCAATCGATTATCATCATTCCCCGCTCCAAGGTGGATTTTCAGGCCCGCAGCAGTGGCCGCATTATTGCCCTGGAGGTGCAGCCTGGCGATCGGGTTACTAAGGATCAAGTGTTGGCCATCATCGAAACATCGGAAATTCGAGAAGAATTATTAACAAAGCAACAACAACTGGCGGAATATGAAGCGGAAAACTTGACGATTACGGCGATCGAGCAACAACGTTCCCAACTGAAAGTCGGTAGTATCGGCACCCAAGCCGGAGCAATTCCCGTACAAATTCAAGCCAATCAACAACAAATTAAATCCAACCAACAAGAACAGATTGCTATTGACCGTCAGCGCAAAACCTATCGGCAACGCCTCCAACAAATTGATGAAATCGATAAACTCATTGCCGCCCGCTTCGAGGCCTACAATACCCTCGTCGCTGAAGGTGCGGTGGCTCCGTTAGATCCCAGTCGCATTCAAGCGGAAGATGTTTTACAAAAAAATCTTAATGAAAAAACCCAACTGTTGGCAAAATTGGAGGATTTAACGGCTAAAGGGGAACAGTTAATGGCTCAAAATAAGAGTCTTGCGGCCCAGAATACGAACCTTGTGGCCCAACTGGAAAATTTAGGGGCGCAAAAATCTGAAATTTCCCTAGACGATCTCGAATCCGATACCAAAAGACGCAATACCATTGACAACCTGAAGCGAGAAATTGCCAATATTCGGGTCAAATTGGCCACCACTAGCCAAGTTGTCAGTGAATACAATGGCGAGGTTTCCAGTATTGCCGTTAATCTGGGTCAATATGTCCAACCCGGAACCAGCTTGGGCACAGTACAAGTTGCCCAAAAGCAAGAAACTCAACCCGTAGCCCTAGCATTTTTTACGCCGGAGAATGCCGATCGCCTCGATGTAGGGATGACGGTAGAAGTAACTCCCAATCGATTGACTGAAAGACGGTTTGGCGGCACCAGAGAACGTTTTGGCGGCATTGTTGGTACGATAACCGATGTTTCCCAGGAAACGATGACCCCCGATGAAGTCACTAGCCTCGTCCGCAACCCAGAACTGGCAGAAGCCTTAATGACCAACCCTGTGCCCTATTCGGCCCCCGATCCCGGTGAAGCCGAAAATCTACCCGTCGTACAAGTAGAAATTCAGTTAAAACAGGATACCGATAACATTACCGGCTATCAATGGGTGAGCGGCAACCCGCCCCCTGAAAAGATCCCAGAAGGCTCCATCGGCGAAGCACGGGTTACCATCGAGGAGCGATCGCCGATTGATTACGTCACCCCCCTGCTGCGTTGGATCACTGGCATTTATCACCGATGAAATGGGTTTCAAAGGTTACTGATCAAATCTCCACGTCGAAAAGTTGCAGATAGCTGCTGCAAAGAAATTTCTTGCTCCCCATAAAGAGCCTGAAGAGCCTGTTGGATATCTTGCACTGCGCCATTGAAATAATCTTCGCCATTCTGTTCAATGAGATGTTGAGCAGATAGGAAATTTTGATGGCTAATATTCCCTATTTGAACATTCATGTCCGACAAAAGCCTTTGTCCCATCTGCATTGCAATAAAGCATGAAGCATAGCGAACAAATCCTGGATCTGTAAACTCCGGTCTTTTTCGGCGATTTTCCGCAATTCTATAAAGCTGAACAGCTATTATAACTTGCGCTCCATTCAATTCTTCAGTGAAGATTGAATCATACAGTTTCCCAAAATGTTCACGAGAGAAGAATTTTGCCTGATGAGGTTTCCTTCTCCAAACAGATAATACCGCTTCAGCAGCTACTCCCGATGTAATATCTGTCGGTCGGGTGCTAGTGTCAGAACGCTTACGCCGATAATAAAATCCCAGTTGTTGGATATCCATTTCCAATCTTTGCTGGCGCTCATCATTGGCACGTAAATCTTTGAGATCTACCGGATTTTGACTATTAGTGGCGTAGGTAATTCTTTGAACTAAATCTTCATTTTCACTAGGTAATTGATAAAGGCGAAGAAGAACATAAGCTTGGGCATTTTGAAGAAGTAAATCGGGTTCTCGCAAGGTTTTAAATATAGTCATGCATGTTTGACCACCATTAATAATTTGTAAATTCCCAACACGTACCTGATAATCACCATCTTGCAATGCGTTATATGAAAAACTGTCACAGGTCA
>JBJOGT010000122.1:0-5403 GCA_046048115.1 Cyanobacteriota bacterium
GTCGATCGCCTCCTGGGTAATGATCCAGCAGTGCAAGGGTTAACAGCGAAGGCTGGCCATGATCAATCCGACCACTGGATTGTGTTGCAATTAAGTTGGGATACGTCGGTGGATTGGGGCAAACCGAAGCAGATGGGATCGATTTACTATGGGTTTTTGCCGGATAGGGAGAATCCCCATCAAGGTCAACTGTGGCGCGGTACGACTTTGCCGACCCTGCCCTTACTCACCGGGCGTTATCACCTGGGGGAGGATGAATGCTTGACGTTGAACCTCCAGGACAGTGAAACCCTTTTAGCAGAAAGACACTGGTATGCCAGCCCTAATTTGCGTTTGCGCACCAGCTTGATCCAGCGGGGTAATGCCTACAGCCACAGTGCTTTTTATTCCGACATTCGCCGTCTGCCCCCTGCCGAACCGTCGAACTAACTTCTAACCCCCAATTCTATGCCGTTTTTTAAACCTGATCCTGCCTTGGGAACCCTGGTCGAAGCCATTTTAGAGACCACTTGGCAAGCCTTTCCGGCATTACAACGGGATCAAATTGCGCTGACTTGGTTGGTTTATGATGCCCCGGTGGTGGTGAATACAGGGGGGGCAATCTCCGCCAATGAATTTTGGAAATATCCCGTGCGGGGCTTTAGTTATCGGGGCATTGAACGGATTTATCCCGCCAGCCTGGTCAAATTATTTTACCTAGTGGCGATCGCCGAATGGTTGAGCAGCGACATGATCCCCGACTCCCCGGAATTAGAGCGGGCCATGGGAGATATGATCGTGGACTCCAGCAACGATGCCACCAGTTTAATTGTGGATATGCTGACGGGAACCACCAGCGGCCCGACCTTAGCCAGTGCCCCCTTTGAAACCTGGAAGCAACAGCGCAACATTGTTAACCGTTATTTTCAATCCCTGGGCTGGCAAGAATTGCAAGCCATTAACGTCAATCAAAAACCCTGGGGTGATGGTTACTACGGCCGGGAACGGGCTTTTGTGGGAGAACTGTATGAAAACCGCAATATGTTAACCACTAACGCCGTGGCCCGTTTAATGCACAGTATTATCGGTGGTGTGGCGGTATCGTCTCCCCGTTCCCAACAAATGATGCGGTGGTTAAAGCGGGATTTAACCCTTCCGAGTCCGCCACCGGGGGAAGAAAATCAAGTTGCGGGGTTTCTGGGAGAGGGATTACCTCAAAATGCCCATATTTGGTCAAAAGCCGGGTGGACAAGCCAAGTCCGCCATGACTGTGCCTACATTGAAATCCCCAATCAAAGTCCCTATTTGTTAGTGGTCTTTACCGAAAATCCCACCCTAGCCGGCGATCGCCGTTTATTACCGTTTATTAGCCAAGCCTTTGCCAATGCCTGCTAACCCTGGCCGATGATTCCCAACCTAGATCGTGATTGGCTTTCTGCCCTACCCCAACAATTTGGCCTGAGAAGCCGTCCTTTAAATTTGCGGATTTTGGGGGCCGCCCTCATCGTGGGACTGATTACCGGTCTTGTGGCGTCAAGTTTTCAAGCGGTGGTTAATGCCCTCCTCCATTGGCGATCGCAATTAGCGGGGTTTGTCGCCCCTTTCCCTGTTTTGGCCTGGTTGATTCCCGCCCTGATCAGTGGGGGGATGGTGGCTCTGAGTTTTTATTTAATGGTCCGTTTTGCCCCGGACACCAGCGGCAGTGGCATTCCCCAAATTGAAGGACATTTGGAAGGGCGGTTACCCCTGCAATGGCAACGGGTTCTTCCCATTAAGTTTCTGGGGGGGATGTTGTCCCTGGGGGCGGGTTTATTGGCCGGATTTGAAGGGCCGACCATTCAGATGGGGGGCAGCATTGGCCAAATGGTGAGCCAGTGGACCAAGGTTAACCAGGAAAATAAACGGGTTTTGATTGCGGTGGGGGCCGGGGCCGGGTTAGCGGCGGCCTTTAATGCCCCGTTAGCTGGCTTGGTGTTAATTGGGGAGGAAATGCGTCCCCGTTTTCGGCAACAAACCCTGGGTTACCATGCGCTGTTGTGTGGTTGTGTGATAGCCACGTTGATTTTGCGAATCATCCATGGACAAAAAGCCGTTGTGGGTCTGACCCAATTTAAGCATGTTCCCCTAGGGTCACTCTGGATGTTTATCCCGTTGGGAGTGTTTTTTGGGGTGATGGGTTATGGCTTTAACTATTGTTTATTCCGCGTTTTGGAGTGGGTGGATCAGTTACCGGCGATCGCCGTGCCCTGGAAAGGCTGGATGTTAGGGGGGATGATTGGGGCGTTATCGTTGGTGGATTTACCGTTAACGGATGGGGGGGATAAGGCCATCCTTTGGGCCTTTAACAGTCAAGCGCCATCCTATTTGTTATCTGCTGTCTTTCTGGGGCGTTTTGCCCTAACCCTGTTGTGTTACGGTTCCGGGGCGATCGGTGGAATTTTTGCCCCCATGTTGGCCTTGGCGTCGGTGAGTAGCGTCATGATTGCCCGCCATTTTCACCAAGTTTTTCCGGCCCTGATTCCTGAACCTGCTGTGATGGCGATCGCCGGGATGGGGGCGTTGGTGGCGGCGACGGTGCGGGCCCCCCTGACGGCCATTTTGTTGACTATTGAAATGACGGATAACTATTTTGTGATTTTGCCTTTGTTGGTGACCTGTTTGGTGGCCAGTGTGGTGGCGGAGGCCCTAGGGGGTAAACCCATTTACACGGTTTTATTGGAAAGAACTCTGGCTAAGCAGGGAGTCGCGGCTCCCCACATTATGGAGTAAGTCCTGCACCGATAATTCCGTCAACTTGCCCCGGTCAATGCGCCAACAACGGTCGGCGATCGCCAATAATTCCCCCGGATCATGGCTGACCACCAGTAAGCTCCAATGGGCTTTTAACTTAGCCAATAACTGGGCTAACTGTTGTCGCATTGACCAATCTAAGCCTGCGGTGGGTTCATCCAACAATAAAATATTCGGTTGACGAATTAACTGCACCGCCAGGGAGAGCCGCCGTTGTTGGCCGCCACTCAAGGCCTGGGGGGACAAATTCCAAGGACAATGCCCCAACCCCACTTCCTGCAATGCTTCCCCGATGCGTTCCCGACTCAATTCCGGGTGCCCAAGGCGCAACTCTTCGAGCAACGTCCCCCCACAAAAATGTCGTTCAGGAAATTGAAACACCAGACCACACAACTGTTGTAAGTGCAGCGGTGTCAAATCTTGGGTTCGCCAAAGTACTTGGCCCCCTGTGGGTTCCGCCATGCCCGCTAAAATTTCTAATAGGGTCGTTTTTCCCGATCCACTGGGGCCAATTATTAAACCGAGTTCTTGGGGCGCTAATTGTAAATTAATATCTTTTAAAATGGGTTCCAACGTGGCTGGGGGATGATACCCCACGTTTTTTAGATACAGCATGATGGTTAAATCCCTCAACCCATTTTTAACCGCAGCGGTCTGAGTCTCCCATCGTCAACTGGAATACCCTCCTACCGCAGATTCCTTAAAATTCTAACTTGATTCCCCATCGCTACGATTAACATTCTCTTTTAACGATTTTTCTCATTTACTGATTTCCTATGTTGGCTATCCTCACCCATTTCTCCGCCCCCCGTTTGGTTAGTGCCAGCCTTTTAGCGGCGATCGCCCTGTTTACCCCTCCAGCCTGGGCTGGCGATCCTTTTCGCCCTAACAATCCCCATGCCATTGGCGATGAAACCGAAGCAGCTTTTGAAGCCATTTTTAAAGAAGGAGACTATCGTGGTGCCGAAACCATTTTAGTTACCGCTATCCAACAGGAACCCAACGAACCCTTGGCCTATGCCATGAAAGCCTCCTTTGCCTACGATGGCAATGATTTAGAAGGCATGAAAACCTATGCTGCCAAAACCCGCGAGGCCGCTGAACGCCTCAGTGCCACCGATCCCCTCCGTAGTAACCTCTACATTGCGGTGGGACATTTCCTGGAAGGAGGTTATTTGCTGAAAAAAGGCAGTTATCTCCAAGCGGTGGGTAAAACCGGCACCATTTTTGAATATTTAGACAAAGCCACTGCCTTGAGTCCCAATGACCCCGAAGTGAACCTGTTGCGGGGCTATCTAGATTTATTTTTGTCCCGTTATACCCCCTTCAACCAATCGGAGCAGGTGATTAAACGCTTTGAGCAATTTGCTGCCCCTGATTACCTGAAATATCGCGCCCTGGCTACCACCTATCGGGATTTGGAAAAATATGATCTGGCCATGGCTAACCTCGATAAGGCCCTGGCCATTACCCCAGATAACCCCGAATTGCTTTACCTTAAAGGTCAATTTCTCCGTAACGAAGGCCGCCGGGAAATGAAAATGGGCAAGCTCCAAGAAGCTCAAACCTATTACCAAAAAGCCTTATTAAAACAAGACCAACTCTCCCGGGCCCTGATTGTCCAACTTAACCATGAATACAACGCGGTGAATGCGGAAATTGAAAAATTAGCCCAAATGCCCAACTTAAAAACCTTTTAATCCCAGCGGTTAATCTAAAATCACCACCCGATCGCCGAGGGTAATTTCCCCTAACCCCAGGGGAACCGCATTTTCCCCGAATAAAATCCCTTGGCCGGGCACGTTACGGTATTGACTCAACGTGGCCAAGGGTTCCGCTAATCCCGAGCCTCCACGGCGATCGCCGGTCTGTTGATCGGTGGTGGTGACAATGCAGCGACTACAGGGTTTGACTAAATCCAACTGCACCTGGGCGATCTGCAACCGTTGCCAATTACTCTCCGCAAAGGGGCGATCGCCTTGGATGACCAAATTGGGGCGGAAGCGATCCATGGTCACCGGTTGTCCTTGATTCGCTGCAATACGTTGGTTTAATTCTGCTAAAGAGGCCGTATTAGTGACTAGGATCGGAAAGCCATCGGCAAAACTGACCGTATTGTCGGGGTGGGGACGAAAATTCGGATCAACCGGTCGGGGATGATCGGGGGATTGGCGCACTAGCCGCACGGATTGATCTAGACCCAAAACCTGTTGGAACCATGCTGCAACTTGATCCCCTTGATCCAGAGCAATAACCCGATCCCGCCAGACAGTGACCGGTTTTTCCGTGCCAGTGAAGCTCAACGGTAAAGTAAACGGATCATGATTTGCTGCCCCTAGATTTAAATGAGTTGTGGTTAACTCAACATGAATGGTGGCTAAGCGGGGATATTGCCGTTGGGTTAAAAATTGACCCTGGGCATCCACCAGCATAAACTCGCGGTCATAGGCCAAACCCTTGGCCGTCACCGTTGCCTGCCCTAGGACAATGCCCCGGCAAGATTTGATCGGAAAAATAAATAAACCTGAAACCTGCATCCCAAATTTCCTACCCTAAGGCAAAATTTCTTGACCCACTGCCTTATACCGTCGCCAAGCCAGGGTTGACCGGGGATCAGCATAATCGCGGATGATA
>JBJOGT010000123.1:0-4951 GCA_046048115.1 Cyanobacteriota bacterium
GTAATTTCAGTGAAATCGGAGACGCTAGCCTGCCGAGTTCCTGGTGTCATTGGCCGATAATTACGAATACCCATGGGTTTAGATAACAGTTAATGTGATGGTCGTCTTAACGTGATGTCTACACGTCGGGGAAGAGTTGAATACTGTCGCCGTCTTGGAGGGTGACAATGGCCCGTTTGACTTGGGCTTTAAAACCAGCAAATCGTCCCACCCGCTTGCTTTTGCGAGGCATCCGGGCAGTATTAACGCGGGTTACTTTGACATCAAACAGCATTTCGATCGCCGCTTTGATTTCTGGTTTGGTGGCCTGGGGGCGCACATCAAACACGTACTTGTTGTCTTCAAGTTGCAGCGTCGCTTTTTCCGTCACAATGGGCTTAATAATTAAGTCCGCCAACTGACGTTGATCAATCACTTTAGTCACCGTACACCTCCTGGAGTTTAGCGAGGGCAGCAGCGGTGGTCACAATCGTATCTGCAACCAGCACATCGTAGATATTCAGGTTATCTGCCCGTAGAATTTTTAGATAAGGGATATTACGCCCAGAAAGAAAGACGTTTTCAGGAATTTCATCGAGAATCAACAAAACCCGCTTTTCGGGATTGGCGCCCCAACGGGTTAGTGCCGTTGCCAATTCTTTGGTTTTAGGTTGGCTGAATTGATCCCCAAAGGCTTCAACGACAACTAAATTCTCAGCTTTAGCCACGATCGCCGTTCTGAGGGCCAGGCGACGCTCTTTTTTGTTCATCTTCTGGCCGTAATCCCGGGGTTTGGGGCCAAAGATCACCCCACCACCCCGCCATAACGGCGATCGAATCGAACCGGCTCGGGCCCGTCCTGTCCCCTTTTGTTTCCACGGCTTGCGACCGCCCCCCCGCACTTCCGCCCGGGTTTTTGCCGAGGCATTGCCTTGACGGGCATTATTTTGCTGACGCACTAGAGCACGATGCACAATGTGGGCCGCATTTTCTTCTTTAGCAACTTTGAGGTCGAGGGCTGCACTGCCGGTCTCTTCCCCCTGCCAATTTTTAACAACACAATCAACCATAGTTTTTATCTCCAGCGATAACGGATAGCAGTGGACACTTAGGTGCGACCAACAATATTGGCAGGGGTGATGTTCAATAACGCCCCCGGCTTACCCGGTAATGCGCCTTTAATGATCAAAAGATTTTGTTCCGTATCCACCCGAACCACGGTTAAGCGACGAATGGTAACTTGGGATGCGCCATATTGCCCCGCCATCCGTTTTCCCGGATAAACCCGACCGGGGGTTGTACCTGCCCCAGTGGAACCCGGTAGGCGGTGGTTTTTGGAACCGTGGGTCATATTGCCCCGTTTGAAGTTGTGACGTTTTTGATAACCGGCAAAGCCACGTCCCATGGTTTGCCCCGCCACATCGACTAAATCACCGACTTGGAAAATATCCGCTTGGATAGCATCCCCTAACTGCTGGGTCGGTGCATCCTTGAGTCGGTACTCTTTTAAGTGGCGGACAGGGGCTGTTTCAGATTTTTTTAAATGCCCTAACTCTGGCTTGGACAAGGCTTTTTCCTTGACGGGCAAGTAACCCACTTGGATGGCATTGTAACCATCGGTCTCCTTCGTTTTAACCTGGGTGACGGGGCAAGGCCCGACTTGCACAACGGTGACAGGAATGGCAATGCCAGTCTCTTTATCAAAAATCTGGGTCATGCCCAGTTTGGTTCCCAATATACCGATAGACACGGTTAACCCTCTACCTAAATAAATAAAATGTGAATAATTCGGCAGAAACGTTCCGGCAGCAATGGGCCCAGTCAGACAGACAGGACTGAGTGGACAGAGCAGCCTAAAAGCTTATTCGATTCAGCAATGGAGCGTTTCAATCAAGTCGATGCTTGATGACTGTTTTTCGTCCTAGTGGTAGGGAGAGTTAGTCCTACATAGGGGCGATACACAGATAACCCGGTTTCCTGTTCGGACTTAAAGACACTTTGCCTCCAGTATCCGCAGGGGGTCTAAGCGTTGCAGTGTTAACGTTCGATATTATTTTTAATATCCTAATTTTGACCGCAATTAATCATCATACGTAGAAAGGAACCGTTGGTCAAGTTTAAATTTTTACTTGATTAATTCTCCCCAGACCCTGACTGCGAAGATGGCGGGGTGGGAATCCCCCCAACTCCCTTAAAATCCCAGGTGCTGCATTTTCTTTCGGCGTCCCCATAGTGTTCTTAACCCTTAGTGACTAAGGTTCTCCGGCGATCGCCAGGTTGCAACGGGGAGTAAAGTCGCCGGTATGTCAGCATCGGGGGGAAACTCTAATAAAGTTTCTGAGGTTTTGAGATAGCCAGAATTGTAGAAAAATGTGAGTAACCGTGCCAATGCCACCCAAACATCCTGATCAAATTCCCACGCCTGCCCCCGTCGGGTTTGGGCGGCGATCGCCTGTAGGGCCCAATAGTAATTGTTGCGGACAACTGACCCTGTTTTTTGATAGACGGGTAAATCATCTGCGGCAATGAGTAATAGGTCTTCTGTCGCCAACCAACATTTCATAATCTCAGCTCTGGTTGAGTAAAAACCCATTATCTATATTTATTTGGATTATAAAATATCTGTCACCGAAGCTCGGGAAATCGTTGCTTCCACCACGCTTCTAATCTGTCCACAATAAAACCACTGATCTTTTGGGAGTTGCCAAAATTGATCTGCCGGTAAAGGAAAATTGTCCACACCATCGTAAACCTTCGAGATGAATCACCTTTACGGCGATCGCCGCAGCGTACCTTGGGTGTCAGGGATGTCCGCTTGAAAGTTCAAGGCAATTATGGCACCTTGGCAGTTCAAATGAATGAACACAAAAATCCGCTATAATTTTATCGGCCAAAGAGTGTCTAATTTTATTCATTGGAAATGACTTCTGCTGATACTGCGATAAAAATTCTAAAAGAGGCAGGAAAACCATTGCATTATCAAGAAATCACAAAACGTATTCTTGAGCAGTCTTTAGTTTCGACGAACGGTGCCACGCCTCATAATACACTCTATGCAGTCATGCATCTTGATGAGCGACAAAATCGCAAAAATAGTCGTTTTGTCAAAATCAAAGAAGGCAATAAGTTAATTGATTTATTGATTCAGAATGAGCTTGGCATCAAAAAGAAGAGCATTTTTCTGATGGAAATTGATGAAGATGCGTTTATTTTCGACTTAGTAGAGGAGGATGGTTGACTTGACTACTTTTTTTGATTTTTGTTGCTAGCTGTCTTGATTTTTTGTCAATTCCAGAGTTGAGATTCGGTAATTAATTTATGACCTCTGTGACCCAAACCAAAGCCCTAACCCCTGATAACGATTGGCGCTTGCTGCTGCGGCTGTTGCCCTATGTGCAGCGCTATCCCCGTGAACTGGTGGCGGCATTAATTTTGCTGATCCCGGTGGCTTTTTCCGGGGCTATTCAACCCTTGATTATTGGTCAAGCCGTTTCCCTGTTGCGCCAAGAACCGGCCTGGGGCTTTTTGGAAAACCTGTCAGTGGATGACGCCCTCAACACCTTGGTGATCATTTTGGCGATTACCATTGTGGTGCGCCTAATTTTTGTCGGTATCCAAGGCTTTATTGTCCAAAAAATGGGTCAGGAAATTACCGCCGATGTACGTCAGGATTTGTTTGATCATGTCACCTTGTTATCGGTGAATTTTTTCCATCGCACCCCCGTGGGGCGTTTGGTGACCCGTTTAACCAGCGATGTGGAGGCGTTGGGGGAAGTGTTTGCCAGTGGGGCGATCGGGGTGGTGAGTGATATTGTGTCTATTTTGGCGATTATGGTAACGATGTTTTGGGTGCAATGGCAATTGGCGTCGATTTTGGTGGCCATGTTGATCCCGGTGACGGGGTTAATTATTTATTTCCAACAGCAGTACCGCAAGGCTAACTATCAGGCGCGGGAGGAATTATCGCGGTTAAATTCCCAGTTACAGGAAAATGTGGCGGGCATTAATGTGGTGCAGTTATTTCGGCGGGAAGACATCAATAGTCGTTTATTCAAGCAGGTGAATCAAAAATATCGCAATGCCGTTGACAAGACGATTTTCCATGATTCGGCGGTGTCGGCCACGTTGGAGTGGATCAGTTTGGTGGCGATCGCCGGGGTATTGGGTTTGGGGGGCGGGTTGATTTTAGGGGGAAATCTGGAATTTGGGGTATTAACAGCCTTTATTTTGTATGGACAGCGTTTATTTAATCCCCTGCGGCAATTTGCGGATAAATTCACCATGTTTCAATCCGGCTTTACGGCGATCGAGCGCATTGGGGAATTGATGGCGGAACCGGTGGAAATCAAAGACCAAGCGGTGATTACCCCCATCGAAATCAATGCCGCGTTGAAAGGGGAACAGGGAGAAATTTGCTTTGAAAATGTTTGGTTTGGCTACAAGCCCGATGAATACGTGCTGAAAAACTTGAACTTCACCATTAAACCCGGTGAAAAAGTGGCCTTGGTGGGGCCGACCGGGGCGGGAAAAAGCTCCATTATTCGTCTATTATGTCGGCTCCATGATCCCTCCCAAGGACGCATTTTGGTGGATGGCATTGATATCCGTGAACTTTCCCAACAACAACTGCGGCGGTTTATTGGGGTCATTTTACAGGACAGCTTTTTGTTTGCCGGGGATGTCAAACGTAATATTACCCTAGGAGAAGATTACGACCTTGCCGCTGTGCAACGGGCTGCCCAATTAACCAACGTCGATCGCCTGATTGAAGAATTGCCCCAAGGTTATCACACCCAACTACGGGAACGGGGCAGCAATTTATCGGGAGGACAAAAGCAACTATTGGCCTTTGCGCGGGTCGCCATCCGAGAACCCCATGTGTTGGTGATGGATGAAGCAACGGCAAGCTTGGATGTGCGGACTGAAGCCGAAATTCAAGAAGCGTTGCTACATTTACTCGAAGATCGTACCG
>JBJOGT010000124.1:0-2728 GCA_046048115.1 Cyanobacteriota bacterium
CGTCTGATCTGGCTCTGCATCCGGTGCTAATTCCCCTTGGAGGATTAATTCCCCCTTGGCCCGGTTGTGGTGAATCTGGATCGGCTGTTGGGGATCAGCCACCGTGCGGGTTTGATTAACCACTTGCCATTGGGTCGCGGCGATCGCCTCAGACCAAGTTATTTTTAACGGTTCTCCGAGAGCTTGGGGCGTCAGGGTCAACGTCACCTGATTATCAGAGAGGATGGCGTGATTAATCGCAGGGGCATAGTAATATTGCAAGTCATCCCATTCCCAACTGGGGCGATGGTACTGTTCAGGGGGAATGGAATCCACGATTTGCAATTGTTGAATTTGGCGAATTCCCATTGCTTGAAGGGTTTTGGCGATCGCCGTTAAATCCTTGGGTTGTAAGGTGGGATCACCGCTGGTAATGACTTGTAAGGTGCGTAATTGATCCGATCGACGAGGAGAAGGTTGAATATA
The DNA here is from genome assembly GCA_046048115.1 of Cyanobacteriota bacterium. Classification (GTDB taxonomy): domain Bacteria; phylum Cyanobacteriota; class Cyanobacteriia; order Cyanobacteriales; family Microcystaceae; genus Synechocystis. The sequence goes on from JBJOGT010000124.1 coordinate 466, forward strand.
GACCGGGGTTTGAAACTGAAAATTGGGGCCGAGTTGGTCTAAGGCGATCGCCGTGGTTAAGAGTTTTTGGGTAGAGGCAGGGATAAACAGCTTGTCGGCTTGGTATGAAAAAAGCGGCGTTTGACTGTCCAACGGTCTAATCAAAATCCCCCAGTGGGCGCGGGCAAGATCGGGACGTTGTAGATAATCATTAACCTGCTGGCGAAATTGGGCCGGGCAATATTTTTCTGTTTTTTGGTCAGTAACTAAGGGTTTTGCTTCTAGGGAGTTAACGGACGCAAAAAAGGGAATTACTCCCCCGATTAAAACCGCAAAAAATCCTGAAGAACAACGCAACATCGAAATTTTTAATCCGTAAACTGAAGGAAACTTAATCAACCTTAATTCGTGTTACCAAATCGCCGCTAAGATGAGGTTAAATTGCGGTAACAAGGTTTCCCCTGAAAGAGTTTCAGGATTATCCAACACTTCCACGGTTTGACCCTGGCGATAGATTTCAACTTGGCGAGTTTTAGGGTTAATCAGCCATCCTAATTGCGTACCGTTGTCGATATATTCCTGCATTTTGCTTTGGGTTTTGGGCAGGGAATCCGTGGGAGACAATAATTCAATCACAAAATCCGGTGCAAAGGGTAAAAATCGTTGCTTTTCTGCCGCTGTTAACTGATTCCATTTGGCATTAGTAACCCAAGCCGCATCAGGGGAGCGATCTGCCCCATTGGGGAGTTTAAAGCCGCCGGACGAATCAAAACTTTGTCCTAATTGAGATTGCTGATTCCAGAGCCATAATTGGGCCGTGATACTCGCATTGCGATTACTGGTTTCCCCCCCGGTCGGACTCATGATGACCATTTCTCCGTTGGCATTTCTTTCAAAGCGTAAATCACGGTTGGCTTGGCAGAGTTGAAAAAATTGTTCATCGGTCAAATCCAGGGCGTTGCAATTCACCGTTAAAGTCTCCATAATTCCTAGCCTTCGTCACTTCTCATATTCTTGGCTTTCTAGCATTTTAGGTGCCCGACCCGGCGCATTGGCGATCGCCGCTAGGGCTGCTTGGGAACCAGCAATGATATCCCGCTCAGCACCGCCCAGATAAAGCCGACCAAAACTCCCGATGGAACTAACTTGCAAAATATTAATTAACGCCGACTTTTCCGCTTCATTGGCTGCGAGGGACGCATAGGCCGCCGGTTGCACTTCCAACACAAATAGGGTTTGCCCTGCCAGCAACATCTGGCCCCGTCGGTTGCGGTTAATTAACTGGGCCTGATAGGCGTCAATATTGCGAATAATTTGACTCGAAACCACCTGGGGTTTAATGCAATCACTGGCCTTTGCCCCGATATATTGCAACATGGCTTGCCCTGCGGCCCGCACTTCCCCTTGATTGCTGGAATGAATTTCCAACAAACCGTATAAACGTTCGACAAATAATACCCCTGGTCGAACCACAGCGGCTTTCATGGCAATGTCTGTAATGCGATTAATTTCAATCCCCGGCGATACTTCCACCCAAAGGGAACAGTCCCCCGGTAAGGGCAAAAACCCCGAGGCCACCGTACCAATATAGGCAGCATGTTGGGATTGGAGACTATCTAAATAAACGTAGCTGCGGAGTTCAAGTCCCATGAATGGCGGTAGTGGAAGGGCAAGGGCAATTTTGTAACGATTTGGCATCAATGCCTTTACCAGACTACCCTGTCAGCGGAACCCGAATCTAATTTCTGCCTCTTGGTTGGGGGTTTAGTATTGGTTGAATCCCCAGGCTAATCCCCTGGAACCGATTCTGAGTAATCGGCGATCGCCGTGATGTAGAGTAAATGGGCAGCCAAAATTGCAAACCAAATACCAGAAAAGGGCAGCAACCAAGGCCAATCCGCCCGGTTTAGATTATGGAAAAACCAGAGTCCAGAATTGAGGGCAATGAAGACGGCCACATGGACAGCAAAATTCATACGGTCGTCTAAACGACGAAAGGCGGGATCGGTTTTACGGTCAGGTTTACGGGGCCAACGGGGAGGCATGGGGCATTATTACGGGGTAAGTAACTGGCTCTTATTTTACCGGACAGATGGCTGAAGGAAAGGGAAAATATTAGCGGTTTAGGTTCATTGGTCTAACGCCACTGCCATAGTGACAATGCCTCAGTTGTTAGAGTTTTAACGGTCATTGAACCCCTTCCCCGTCCCCTTGTCATTGCGCCAAGTTCTCGGTGGTGGGCCTGTCTCCTTGAAGGGTTTGTGGGGATTGCTTCAAGGTTTAT
>JBJOGT010000125.1:0-7928 GCA_046048115.1 Cyanobacteriota bacterium
GCCCCCGCCACGATGATGTCATCCCCAGCCCCCCCATAGGCAATATCGTCGCCACCTTTTAAATCAATATATTCATCCTGAGCAGAACCTGTAATGACGTCATTATTATCCGTCGTTGAACCAGGGGGCGTAACGCTAACGACCCCAGATCCGGGGGTGTTTCCCGCCGCAAGATTGGCGATAAACATACCACTGTCATAAATGTGGTCTCCTGTGTCGGCGATCGCAATTTTAATGTGATTCGTTGATCCGTCAGCGTTAATCGGGGCAACAATTTTGAGCACATGGCTAACCCCATCGTATTCAATGGGTAAAGCGTTATTGGCATTATTTTGAAAATAACCCGCCGCCAAATTAGAACTAACCACACTCAACGGATGACTAGGATCATGGTTAAACAAGGCATAATTGACCCCATTGACCATCACGATCGCCGAATCCACAAAGGCATCAACCCATTCAGGATACTCATCCGAACCAAACACGATATCAAAGCTAATGGAGGTAGCAGTGGGATTGGTTACCGTGAAATCAAATGCCAAGCTAGTCGCATCATAGGATTGGGTTTGAAAAACCGTATTTACCACTGCATTAATATCGGCATCACCATTATAAAATCCGCTACTTCCACTATTATCTGTTCCAAACCAGCCAACAGTATTGGTTGTTCCCGGTGTTGTCCCCGAAGTCAGTAGTAAGCCCGACCCGATGCCTAAAGCGCCAAGGGAACCATCATAGAAATTAACCGCAGTCTGTGCCGATGCCTTTAACGTAATGGAACCCGTGTTGACCGCAATACCGGAACTAGGGGAAAGTAGCGCATCCGTCAGCAGAGATTTATTGGTGCCAGTAAAGGTAGAAAAAGGAGTAGCCATGGTGAGAATGCCTAATGAAAAATCAAAATACAGAAACCCAATCAAGTCAATTACAAACAACCATTTTTACCGTTGAATTAAACGTAAAAGGCTTAAAAAAACAAAGCAGAAAACTCAGTAAGTCAAATGCTTGACTTTGATCAAAGGCAGACTTTACGGCTTTACAGCATCTACAACCCATGTCCTTCTTATCAGCGAGTCAATCACCCTAATTTGACCCTACCAAAAGAATGTAAAAAAATAGTAAAGATCAAATGGGGGCATCCCAGTAGCAGGAAAGTTTGTTTATACCGCAAGTCTCATTGCGGGATTTTGGGCTAATTTAAACTGATTTTATTGAGAATAGTTGCAATAACCATCTCTGAAAACCTCATGCCTTGGTTGAGAACATGCCTCAAAAATTAGGCTTGAAGTCAACGGGAGAAGTGCTGCTATTGTTAGGAATTTTTAGGATTGGTCTTAAACCTGTGGGAAAATTTTCTAGCTGCTATTTTTTCACTATCCTCTATGAAACGTCGTGCCCTCCTAACCCAATCGGCGATCGCCGCTGGCAGTGCTGCCAGTCTCATTGCCTGTGGTCAAGCCTCTCCCCCCCAGCAAAATGCCGCCAGTGGCAGTGATTTACCCAAAATTCGTTGGCGCATGGTCACCAGCTGGCCTGAATCTTTACAAACCATTTTTGGGGGAGCTAAGACTGTTTGTACTGAGGTTGCCGCTATGACCGGGGGGAACTTTACCATTGACGCCTATGCAGCGGGGGAAATTGTACCGGGACTAGAAGTCCTAGATGCGGTGCAGAACGGCACGGTGGAGTGTGGGCACACGGCTAGCTATTATTACATCGGCAAAAATCCTGCCCTCGGGTTTGCCAGCTCCATGCCCTTTGGCCTAACCGCCCAACAACAAAATGCTTGGCTTTATTTCGGCGGTGGTCTGGAAACCATGCAGAAGGTTTATAGCAGCTTCAATATTATTAATTTTCCGGCGGGCAATACCGGAGCCCAAATGGGGGGCTGGTTTAAAAAACCCGTTAGTTCTGTGGCCGATCTGCAAGGACTAAAAATGCGGATTCCGGGGTTGGGAGGTCAGGTGATGGCTAAATTAGGGGTTAATGTCCAGGTGCTGCCGGGGGGAGAGGTTTTTTTAGCGTTAGATCGGGGTACCATCGACGCGGCGGAATGGGTCGGTCCCTATGACGATGAAAAATTAGGCTTAAACAAAGCGGCAAAATATTATTACTATCCCGGTTGGTGGGAACCCGGACCAACGTTAGATGTGCTGATCAACAAAAGTCAATGGGACAAACTCCCGGCGGAATACCAAGCCGTTTTTCAAGCAGCGGCTCAAAAGGCAAATCTAAATATGCTCTCCCAATATGATGCCCTTAACCGCGAGGCCCTAGGGAGATTAATTGCCAGTGGCACCGAACTCAAGGCCTATCCCCAGGATATTTTGGTAGAAGCCCAGAAAGCGTCCACGGAGTTATTCAATGAAACCGCCAGTAAAGATAGTAATTTCAAAGGGATTTATGACCAATGGCAAACCTTTCGCCAACAAATTTGGGATTGGAATGCCATTAATGAATTAAGCTACGCCCAGTTTGTTAAGGGCTAAGGATATTTCGTACAAAAGCATTATTTAGATGCCATCCCTGGAGGTGCAAAAGAAGGGAAAAAGACAATGGGAGAAGGGAAAAACAGCAACTTCTCGATAATTGTGGGCCGGGCAAACACTGACTTAGTAAGGATAAGATCCAGAAATAGCCATTGTCCCATCTAGCTTTGAGGTGTTTTGCCTTAGACGAGATTGCATTCTAATCTTGTTGTTGTCATGGGACGGCATTTTCCCACGGGCGATAGGGGGCGTTCAACGGCGATCGCTCCCGGAGAAAAATGTGATCCACCAGCCGCCGCCCATCCCCTGGCAACTTTTGGGGGGAATCATGGCGTCTAGTTGACCATTACTTAATTCAGCGTCTGTTTGCTAAACTCAAATACGCTTTGCATCTTCGTTCAGTTACTGTCGGGGGAGAACTAAAATCATGTCGTTTCCTCTGTTAACCCTCCCAAATTACCGTTAAATCACCCAAAAATATAGTACGGCACAGTTTGGTTTAAAATTAGACTGCTTTTGCACTAATCCGCCATGGTAACCCGTTCCCGTAAAGTCCCGACCACCACCAAAAAGCGCAAAATCACCCAGCCTCAAAGTGGCAATGGGTCGAAAGTGTTGATTAAAAAAGGGGCACGGGTTGCAAAAATTCGGCTCCAGGAAGGGGGAAAATCCTCCCGGCGGGTGTTTCCCCTATTGGGGGATCAATATATTTTGGGTCGCAGTTCCCGTTGTGATATCCAGTTGGGCAATCCCCTGGCTAGCCAAGTCCATTGCGCCCTTTACCGCGATCCGGAAAGTCCCCATCATTTTTTCATTCGGGATAAAGGGTCTAGTAATGGTATTTATTTAGGGCGGCGTCGTTTAAAAAGCTATCGCCTCCACCATGGGGATGTGATTACCCTTGGCCCGCCGGAATTGGTTAATGTTCCCAAATTAATGTACCTAAATCCACCCTCGTTTTGGGTGAAAGGTATTCGGTTAATTTTAGCTACTAGCTTAGCGTTGTTGTTGATGACCTCTGGGGCGATCGCCTGGCAATGGAGTCAATTCCCCGTTAAACCTTTACCCAGTGGTATCACTGGCCCTGTCAAAGTCTATGCTGACGATGGTAAAACCGAAATCAATCCCATCAAAACAGATATTCACCGTGAATTTGAAAATTTAAGTGATTTTTCCCCCTATTTACCCCAAGCGGTCATTGCTTCGGAAGATTCCCGTTTTTATTGGCATTTTGGCATTGATCCCTACGGTTTAGGCCGGGCAATTTATATTACGTTTTATCAAAAAGGGCCCCAACAGGGGGCCAGTACCCTGACCCAACAATTAGCCCGTAGCTTATTCACAGAGGTGGGGCGGGAAAATACCGCTGGGCGCAAATTACGGGAAATGTTTGTGGCCCTGAAGCTTGAAGCGGTGTATAGCAAAGATGAAATTCTCAAAGCCTATCTCAATCGGGTTTATTTGGGGGCGGGTAATTTTGGTTTTGAAGATGCGTCCCAATTCTATTTTGCTAAGTCCGCTAAGGATTTGGATATTAGCGAGGCAGCGACTTTGGTGGCTATGTTGCCCGCTCCCAATCAGTACAATCCCGTCAATGATTACAAAACCTCGGTGCAGTTACGCAATCGGGTCATTGAACGCATGGCCATGTTAGGCATGATCGATGAACAGGAAGCCAATCGGGCCCGGCGATCGCGCATCCAAGTCAGTCCCCAAGCCGCCCAATCCCTGTCCTATCGCCAAGCTCCCTATTTTTATAACTATGTGTTTGGGGAATTAAATCGTTTACTGGGGGAAGATGTGGCCAATGAGGGCAATTTTCTGGTGGAAACCAGCATTAATTTGACCATGCAGGGGTTAGCGGAAAAAAGTTTACGGACATTTTTGAGCCAAGCGGGTCAAGAATACGATTTTTCCCAGGGGGCCATTGTCACCCTCGATAGCCGCACCGGGGAAATTTTAACCATGGTGGGGGGTAAGGATTTTATAGTAAGTCAGTTTAATCGGGTCAGCCAGGCGGAAAGGCAACCGGGATCAACGTTTAAGTTATTTACCTACACAGCGGCGATCGCCAAGGGCATTAGTCCGGGGCGAACCTTTAGTTGTGCACCGTTGGACTGGGGGGGCAAAACCTATAAAGCCTGTGAACGCAGCGGTGATGCCCCAGCCATTAGTTTGGCGGATAGTTTTACTCAGTCGGAGAATGTGATTGCGTTGCGGTTGGCCCAGGAAGTGGGGCTAGATTCGGTGATAGCCCTAGCGGGGGAGTTTGGCATTACCTCGTCCCTCAAAAAGACCCCCGGTTTGGTGTTAGGGGAAAGCGAAGCCAGGGTACTGGAGATGACCGGCGCTTACGGAGCGATCGCCAACCAAGGATTATGGATTCAACCCCATGGCATTACCCATATCCGCGATGCGGGGGATTGTCCTGACCTCGATCAACTTTCCACCTGCCGCCAAGTCTACCAAGCAGACCAAAATGCCATTCTACAAAAACAAGTCGTCTCCCCGGCGATCGCCACCACCATGACCCGATTACTACAAGGGGTAGTAGATTATGGCACCGGTTCCGCTGCTCAAATGGGTTACGGAGCAGGGGGGAAAACAGGAACCACAGACAATGCCGTTGATTTATGGTTTATCGGCTTTCTACCCCAAAAACATTTAGTGACCGGTGTTTGGTTAGGCAACGATGATAGTCACCCCACCGAAGGCAGTAGCGCCCTGGCAGCGAGTTTGTGGAGTCAATATATGCGGCAAGTGGTGGCTTTGTAGACAAGGTTCCGACCCCGGAGTATTCTTTGGGCAGTAACGGTTGGATGGAGTATATGGGGAAATTATTACGACGCTGGTTGATTCTTGCTTGCTGCTGCCTGGGTCTTTGGGCTTGCCAAGCCGACAAACCGCCGCTGGAATTTGCCCCCGATGGTGCCATTGTCCAACAGGCGATCGCCTTTCAGTTAGAGCGCACCCAAACCGAACTCAGTCGTCAACTCAACGCCTCCCCGCCCTCATTTAAAGTTAGTCAAATCACGGTCAAAACCATCGAGGCGATCGTCGTCAATAGCCTGCCGGCCTATCATCTCAGCGGTGTCTATAATCTCAAACTCTTCCTCCCCCGCCAGACCGTCACCCAGAAAAAAAATCCCTTTGACATTTACCTGCAACGGCAGCAAGAAGGCAAAAGCTGGCGTTTGCTTAAGCGATCAATCGACCCCCGCACCGAAGCAGTGCAATGGAGTAGTTATTTGGTCGATCTGAATTCTCCGACGGATTCCCCGCCTTAACGGCATTAGTCCCTCTGAAGGATTACTCTAGGTTCGCTGGCGGAGTAAGTTTAGTGGCTCGAATCCAAATCATTGTTCAATGGGTTTTCATAATTGTTCGTGGAAATATTGTTGGTAAAGGGGGCAACTGGCCCGGCATAAATCGCCGCTGAGGCTCACTAAACCCAAACTTTCTAAACGATAGGCGACGGGGGGATCTAACTGAATCGGGACAGAACTATTTACCACGGCTTTCATGCTGTCCGCAAGTTCAGGTACATCGTTTAATAAACTCCAATGGCGACGCAAATGGTGACTGTAGATACCGCTTTGGGTAATGGCATTGGCAAGAATTGTTTCTAACTCAACCTGTTGGCTTTGCACCGCATCCAACGCTAATCGAATTAAATAGGGATGCCCCCCCACTAATTGGTTTAATTGTAATAATTGTTCCTCATTCGCTTCGGTATCGGTTAATGGGTAGGCCGCTTTTAATTGAAGAATTTGATCTGGACTAAATCCGTCTAATTTCCACTGCCGACCCACATTAAAGGGGGATTGATTGGCATCCAATTTGACATAGGCTTCGGTGGAATTGGCAATAATTAAACGCAACTTTTGCCACTGGACTAAATTATTACTTTCTTCGTGCCAATAGCGTAACATCGGTAAAAAATCCTGGGCGATCGCCGGAAATTCAAATAGTCGGTCGAGGTTATCAATGGCTAATATTAAAGCCCCTTCCGTTTGGGCTAACAAATAATCTTGGACATAGGTTTTACAACTGATTAAACTGCCAAATAAGTCTTCATCCCAATAATCGTCTAAATTCGGCTTTAGTCCCAATTCCCGGCTCATATTGGCGCTGAACCACCGCAGAAATCGGTCTAGACTACTGAACATGGCATTTTCTGCTGTTTGTAAATTGAGATAAATGTGGCGATGGTCAGTGGGCTCAACGGCAGTTAATAACCATTGAATTAACGTTGTTTTTCCCATTTTTTCAGGGCCTTTAATCCGTAATAATGCCCCCGGTCGATTAATTTCTTCTAAACATTGGTGTTCAGTGGGGGGACGAAAAATATAAACAGATTGATGGGTATTGGCACTGGGGACACGGTGACCTACGCCCAGGTCAGAAACCGCGTTAGGGTTTACCCCTTGTTGACCTTGCCATTCGGGATATTTAATCTCTTTAAACCAATCTCGCAACAATTGAAATTTACCGGGACCCCGACTACTGGCATCTAGTTCAGGACAGCCGCCCACTTTATCACTGGCAAAATTACCATAGATTTGAGTCATCTGCTTTTTATAGGTTTCATGGCTAGCGGCTTCGGCAATTTCCCACACGTCTAAATCTGACTTACGCCAATTTTCATAGGCAAACCGCGCTAAAAAGACTTCCTTTAACTTGCCCCGCAAATTATAATCATGGCAAATAGTTTGTAAAAATTGATCCCAATTCGCTGGTTTCATTGGCTAAAACTAGGGGTAAACAAATGAGTATCAAATAGGTGATGGAATCATTGTAAGCAACTTTTTCCATTCTGGTAGAGCCTACCCACTATCCCAGAAAGCGGAGATTCGTTTTGTTGCCTGATTCAATATTTAGTATTTAAACACTTAATTAGCCAAAAACTAATGGACAGGCAGAGAATACCAATTCCCAATGACAATAGATCTAATCCTTGATATTTATTTAGGTCAAAAATAATGATTTTTCTGGCGATCGCAATAATAGCCGTGACAATTACTAATTCCACTTGAATAACATTATCTTTTAAGTAACCTGTTATATTTTCTAGTAACTCCAATGCAATTAAAATATTCAGAAATAAGCCAAAAATCTCGATTAAAGTTTTATTGAAAAAGCCAAAGGGTTCCCCCTGTAATTCAATAAATAACACCTTAAATAGGTCAAAAACAGAAACAAAAATAACCGCAACTAAGCAGATTGCCAATAATTTAGAGACAAGCTTCTCAATGAGGTGAAGAAAGTCTAGAAAAGCATGATCTTGCTTGGTAGAAAAAAATCGCCTAATATATCTCCGAATGATTCTTACCATAAATTGTCTAGCAATAAGCGCCTAAGGAATGGTCTGGGTAATACTCTATCCGCACACCCTTGCTTCTGTAAATGCTACCTGGTGATTGATATTTTGACCTTGAT
>JBJOGT010000126.1:0-4494 GCA_046048115.1 Cyanobacteriota bacterium
CTATGTGTTTGGCCATGAACCCGGATAAGTTGCAGGGCAGTCAATTAAGTGCCTCGTCTTCTAACCGTAATTTTAAAGGCCGCCAAGGATCGGCTTCCGGTCGTACCTTATTAATGAGTCCAGCGATGGTGGTAGCTGCCGCAGTAACGGGGCAGGTTAGCGATGTGCGGGAGTTAAATTAAGTTCTCTTAGGCTTTGGGGTTATTTGCCATGGATACCATTACCCTCAAACTCGACACCGTTAACCTCACCGATGAGCAGTTCTATCGGCTTTGTCTGGCCAACGGCGATCGCCCATTGGAACGGAATGCCCGAGGAGATTTAGTTGTTATGCCCCCCGTTGGTGGATTAAGCGGTAACCGTGAAGCAAATTTTATTGCCGATTTAGTGTTCTGGAATCGTCGAACAGGTTTGGGTAAAGTGTTTAGTTCTTCCACCATTTTTCGTTTGCCCAATGGCGGCGACAGATCCCCCGATGCGGCGTGGGTGAGCTTGGAACGGTGGCAACAATTAAGCCGGGAACAACAAGAAAAATTTCCGCCCCTCTGTCCCGATTTTGTGATCGAACTGCGGTCACGTACTGATAATTTACCGGATTTGCAAGCAAAAATGCAGGAATATCTAGCCAGTGGGCTACGCCTAGGCTGGCTGGTGAATCCCCAACAGCAACAGGTGGAAATTTATCGCCCCGATCAAGCTATTGTTCAGGTTACCTTACCCGCAACGCTGAATGGGGAATCGGTTTTGCCCGGATTTAGCCTGGAATTAGGGGCTTTTGATGATGATTAACGGCATACATCGTAACGGATTTCCTGGCGATCATCGGGGTCAAACTGTAAAACTGACTTAGATTTGCGATAAAAACTTTCTCCCATGATTACTGTCACCCTCGATCCCATTATCAAACTGCAATCGAAGGATTTTTATGCACTCTGTATTCAGAATCCAGACCTTAAATTAGAGCGCAATTCCCAAGGAGAATTATTGATTATGTCCCCCACGGGTGGTGAAACGGGACGACGGAATGTTAACCTCATTTTCCAATTAGCAGCCTGGAATGAAGCAACACAACTGGGAGAAGTTTTTGATTCTTCGACGGGGTTCAGTTTACCCAATGGAGCAGATTATTCCCCAGATGCCGCGTGGTTAGAAAAAAGTCGCTGGCAAAGTCTTAGTTCAACTCAAAAAGAACGATTTGTGCCCCTGTGTCCTGATTTTGTGGTTGAAATTCTTTCTCCCTCGGATAGTTTAAGAAAAGTGCAAAGTAAAATGCAAGAATATAGCCTTAACGGCTGTCGTTTGGGGTGGTTGATTAATCGCAAAAAACAGGAGGTAGAAATCTATCGACCAGGCCAAGCAGTGGAAATTCTGTCAAACCCGACGACTATTTCAGGGGAAGAGGTGTTACCGGGTTTTACGCTCAATCTCACCAAAATTCTCAGTTAGTTTTTGCTTACACCCACATCACTTTCAGCGTTAAATTCCTTGCATTATTTACTCTTTTATAAACATTTTCCTATGGTGTTGCCCTTGGTGATCCGTTTTCCCCGTCGCCTACTAACTATCGGTGCTTTACTATTGGCTCTGCAAAGTCCGTTGTTGCTAGCCAATCAAGCCTTGGCCGATGTTATCCCACCAACCCCGAGCCAATCCATTCAGCCCTACCTTGACCAGGCGATCGCCAAAAGATATTGACAAGCAAGACCAAATATGCAGTAAGCCCCCACGAAAAAAATTAGGTCAGTCTAAACAGCCATGGAACGAGTTAAGCGCTACATATAGTGTTTTCAAAAAATCCTTGAACACTAGAAAAATCGGACAACCGACAGTCCTGACATTTCTTTCGTACTTTTGACGACAACGTTTGTCAGTCAACGAGCGGTTTAGGTCGATTATTTTCCACTTTCTCATAGGCTTCCACAATGCGCTGTACTAGGGGATGGCGCACTACGTCCGCTTGGTTTAAGTAACAAAAGGCAATGCCTTCAACGTGTTTTAAAATATTTTGGGAAACCTGCAAACCAGAGACTTGATGGGTCGGCAAATCAGTTTGGGTGATGTCGCCGGTCACTACCATTTTGGAACCAAATCCCAAACGGGTGAGTACCATTTTTAATTGGGCTGGAGTGGTATTTTGGGCTTCATCCACAATCACAAAGGCATTGGTTAAGGTGCGACCCCGCATATAGGCCAAAGGTGCAACTTCAATTTTGCCCCGTTCCATCAAATCAGGAATTTTTTCTGGCTCAATAAATTCATAAAGGGCATCATATAATGGGCGTAAAAATGGGTTAACTTTTTGTTGTAAATCCCCCGGTAAAAAGCCAAGTTTTTCCCCCGCTTCCACGGCTGGTCGTGTTAAAATCAGGTGATCGCATTCATTGTTTAACAATGCTTGAACAGCCAAAACAGCAGCTAAAAAGGTTTTTCCCGTACCAGCGGGGCCAATACAAAAGGTTACGTCATGGCTTTGGATTGCTTTAATATATTGCCGTTGCCGAAAAGTCTTGGCCCGAATCGATTCCCCCCGTCGGGTTTTCGCTAAAACAGTTTTTTGTAAGGATTGATATTCATCCTGTTTGCCCGTGTCTAAGGCTTGAAAAGCGGTCATTAAATCGGGGCGAGAAATGGCTTTAGCGGTCTGCCAGTAGGGAGCCAGGGACTGCAACACCGTCAACACCCGCTGTACGGGTTTGCTTTCCCCTATGACCATTAATTCCTGGCCACGCAATACTAATTTAGTACCTGTGTGATGGGCTAAATAGGTCAAGTTATCTTCACCGCTACCAGCTAAGGCGATCGCACTTTCGGGACTGGGAAGATGCAGGGTTTCGGTGGTTTGAGTCATAGGGAAAGGTCAGGGATCTAAACAAGTCGGGAATTTTTCGCAACATCTCAAAAAGTGAGGGTTGACAAAATCAAGGGGGTTTATGTGTGAAAAGGGGGAGGAGACAGTTGAAGGATGGGTTGTTGAAGAATATCGGGAAGGTAAGAAACAGGGGGATCGCCCCGAAATCGGGAGCAAAGATAATGCCCAGTTTACGGCAAGTCTTCTTGAGACCAAAAAAGGCATCACGGGCACCGCGTCCCACGTCAGAGTGAGTACCGCCACTAATCTTGCGACGGGTCACATACTCACGAATATCGGTTTCAGCGTCATTATTGTGTAAGGGTAGATCAGGAAAATCGAGAACCCGCAACAGTTCCTGCTTTCGGTTTCGGAAAACCCCTAAAGCTAAATTCAAGCAGGGATAGTCAGAGCCGAAAAGGAGAGTGTTCAAAATTTTGTGCAAGCGAAGAGGTGGTTCAAAATTTAAAACGCTCTAGAAACAGTATAGCAAAAAAAGACAAGGCAAATTTCCAATTTTTAATTGGTCGCGTCCAGCGTTTAGAAATATTATTGAAAGCTAGATACATCAACTTTAAAACTTTTAAAACTAATTTTTCGTCAGGGAAAACAGCTTTTGTTTTGATGACTTTACGTAGAAAGCAATTCAGAGATTCAATCGCATTGGTGGTGTAAATCACCCGACGAATTTCCATGGGATAGTCAAAGATCAATACCTTCGCCTTATCTGACTGAAAATCTCTAAATTCTGATGATCGATAATGTAATATCGCGATTCGTTTTTAAACGGCTGACAAAATACTGTCACCATACTGTCCCCCAATCATACGTCCGATACCCTCCGTTAGTTGGGCGAAGGTATTGTACTAGGTTTAATTTCCAAACTAAGCTGATAAAGCTGGCGGCGTGGTAATTGGGTAATATCTGCCAGTTGACGACTAGCTTGGGAGCGACTCATGCCCTGATCAAGTAAAGCTTCTAGTTCTGACCGCAGAATTTCCGGTGCTAAAACTAATTGCTCCGTTGGTGGCAAACCTTCTAACACTAGGCAAAATTCTCCCTTAGGTGTATTACCTTCAAAATAATCCAGAGCTTGCCCTAACGTTCCCTGCCAAAATTCTTCGTGAAATTTGGTTAACTCCCGCGCCACCGCCAAACGACGTGTTTCTCCCAAGTGGGTTTGTAAATCCCTCAGGGTTGCCAAGATTCGATGGGGAGCTTCATAAAAAATCAGCGTCCTTGTCTCGGTTTTTAACGATGTCAAGCAGACTTGGCGATCCTTTCCTTTGGTGGGTAAAAATCCTTCAAAGACAAAGCGCTTTGTGTTTAACCCGGAACTAATCAAAGCCGCAATCAACGCCGTTGCCCCCGGAATGGGAATCACTGTGATTTCTTGGTCTATACAAGCTGCAACCAACTCCTGCCCCGGATCGGAAATACCTGGTGTCCCCGCATCACTGACTAGGGCAATAGTTTTTCCTGCCTTTAGTTTTTCGAGTAATTCAGGAATACGAGATATACGATTATGGTCGTGGTAACTAATCTGGGGAGTTGTAATCGAAAAGTATTGCAATAATTTTCCGGTGTGGCGGGTGTCTTCGGCGGCGATTAAATCCACGGTTTGTAGGGTTTTGACCGCCCGATGG
>JBJOGT010000127.1:0-4279 GCA_046048115.1 Cyanobacteriota bacterium
CCGGCAACCGGTAGTCGGCAAAGCAGGGGCCCAACTCGTTTTTAAAAATGGAGTCAGTTTGGTGGCCCAACCCCGGTCTGTCACCTTTTTAGAAGGGATGAATGATAAGGCGATCGGGGCGATCGCCGTTGCCCAACTAGCCCAAACGTTTTTGGAAAAACTCCCCAATGCGGACTATCAAGGGGTAACCATTAGTCCTAAAACCTTGATTCCCCTCCCCGACCAAGCCGATGGCGCCCGTAAATTTATCACTGGCACCTTACTATCTCCTGGGCCATGGCAAGAGTTTGGGAAAGCTCCCATGCAAGCGGGCATTGATTTGTTGTATCAATTTGAGGGTTGCCAGCTTAACCTTAAAGTTAATCAAGCGGTGTTGCAAATTCCCGATCGCCAACCGGTGAGTGCCCTGTTATTTTCAGGGAATTTTAATTATCGGCTCAATAACCCCGACCCCCAAGCACGGATCAAGGTCGCTAACCAGTATCTAGCGGCGTGGCAATCGGATCTCGAAACGTTTTCTGGCATTGTCCATGAACGTTTTTTAGCCCAACAGCAACCTGAAACGGTTTTTGGCTAATCAATGCTGATTGTTAATGGACAATAACCCCATGATCTCCCCTTGTCCTAAAGCCTTGAGCAAATCATGGTAGACCCATCTCCCTTGGTGGTTCCCCCCTTGAACCTCATTCCCCCGGAGTCTGACCTTTTGGCAGCCTTTGCAGAATTTTTGGCGATCGACGTGGGCGCCGGGGATGCCTCCACCGATACGTTAGTTACCTACCAACGCCAACTCCAACTGTTTTTACAGTGGTGTGCGATCCAGCCCAGTCTCGATGGGGCAGAGCAAGTCGGTCTACATCCCGCCGCCGTCACCCAAACAGATATCAAACGCTATCGTCGCTGGTTAATTGAGCATCAGAAATTTAAACCCGCCACGATCGCCCTAAAATTATCCGTGGTGCGGCGATTTTATCAGGCAGCGTTAGAGCGGGGACTGATTAGTGTCAACCCAGCCCATGGCGTTAAACCGCCCAAAGAAAAACGCGATAGTAGTTCCCGCATCAATTACCTCGAACAGGTTGAAGTCGAGCAATTATTGGGAGCTATTACCCAGGATGATAGTTTACGGGCCGCGAGGGATTATTGTTTGTTGGCCATTATGGCCCTAGAAGGAACCCGCACCGTAGAAATGCACCGGGCTGATGTGGGCAGTTTGGTCAAACAGGGAACCAATTACGGTATTCGGGTGGAAGGCAAACGAAGTATTCGGCTAGTGCCCCTGACCCCAGATTTAGCCAATTTATTGCTGAATTATATTGAATTGCGCCAAGAAAGTGGTGAGCGAATAAAGTCCCATAGTCCTTTATTCATTGCCTTGGGCAATCGAGCTAAGGGGAAACGACTCTCGCGGCGGGGAATTCGCTTGATCGTGGATCAATACTTAACTCAAGTGAACTTGAAACATACGCCCGGGCGAACTATTTCCACCCATAGCTTGCGCCACACCGCTGGCACGTTGGCCCTGCGGGCAGGAGCAGATTTGCGCCAAGTTCAGGATTTATTGGGCCATGCCGATCCCCGCACTACGGCGATCTATGCCCACATTGCAGATCGCTGGGAAAATAATCCGGCTTTGAAATGGACTATTGAGTTGTGACCCAGAATAGAAAGTCCGCTTGTTTTTTCTCATTCTAGGCAGAAGAATAACAAAATACGTCTTATTGCAACAATTAACATAACCTATAATAATCAAAACAGATTTTAACCAAAATTAACATTCCCAGTCTTTAGCCATGAAAAGCGCTTTCCTCGATCGCCTCCATAGCCCCGATCGCCCTGTGTTGGTCTTTGACGGTGCCATGGGCACTAACTTGCAGGTGCAGGAACTGACGGCAGCGGATTTTGGGGGCGCAGAGTATGAGGGATGTAACGAATATTTAGTGCATACCAAACCGGAAGCAGTGACCACGGTGCATCGCGCCTTTTTTGAAGCCGGGGCGGATGTGGTGGAAACGGATACCTTTGGGGGCACACCGTTAGTGTTGGCGGAATATGATTTGGCCGATCAGAGTTATTACCTCAATAAAACGGCGGCGGAATTGGCAAAATCAGTGGCTGCCGAATTTTCCACCCCGGAAAAGCCTAGATTTGTGGCGGGTTCCATGGGACCAGGGACAAAACTGCCCACGTTAGGCCATGTGGATTACGACACTTTGAAAAATGCCTATGTGACCCAGGTACAGGGGTTGTACGACGGCGGGGTAGATTTATTATTAGTAGAAACCTGCCAAGATGTGTTGCAAATTAAGGCGGCATTAAATGCCATTGAACAGGTTTTTGCCGAAAAAGGCGATCGCCTGCCGTTGATGGTGTCGGTCACCATGGAAACCATGGGCACTATGTTGGTGGGGACGGAAATGGCGGCGGCCTTGGCCATTTTGGAGCGTTACCCCATTGATATTTTGGGGCTGAACTGTGCCACGGGTCCCGATCTGATGAAGGAACATATTAAATACTTGTCGGAACATTCTCCTTTTGTGGTGTCCTGTATTCCCAACGCTGGACTACCGGAAAATGTGGGAGGACAGGCTTTTTATCGGTTAACCCCGGTGGAATTACAAATGTCCTTGATGCATTTCATTGAGGATTTGGGGGTACAAGTGATTGGTGGCTGTTGCGGAACCCGTCCCGATCACATTAAGGCCCTAGCGGACATTGCCCAAACCCTAACCCCCAAGGTACGTCACCCCGAGTTAGAACCCAGTGCTGCCTCAATTTATTCCACCCAAACCTATACCCAAGAAAATTCCTTCTTAATTGTGGGGGAACGCCTCAATGCCAGTGGGTCTAAAAAATGTCGGGATTTGCTCAACGCCGAAGATTGGGATAGTTTGGTTTCCCTGGCTAAATCCCAGGTGAAAGAAGGGGCACAAATCCTCGATGTCAACGTGGATTACGTCGGTCGGGATGGGGTGCGGGATATGAAAGAATTAGCCTCCCGGTTGGTCAATAATGTCACCCTACCGTTGATGTTAGATTCCACCGAATGGCAAAAAATGGAAGCGGGCTTAAAAGTTGCGGGGGGGAAATGTATCCTCAACTCCACCAACTACGAAGACGGGGAAGAACGGTTTTATAAAGTCTTAGCAATTGCTAAGGAATATGGGGCGGGGATTGTTATCGGCACCATTGATGAAGATGGTATGGGCCGCACTGCGGAGAAAAAATTCGAGATTGCCCAACGGGCTTATAATGCGGCGATCGCCTTTGGGTTGCCCGCCCATGAAATCTTTTTTGATCCCTTAGCATTGCCCATTTCCACCGGCATTGAAGAAGACCGCGAAAACGGCAAAGCCACCGTGGAATCGATTAAGCGCATTCGAGAAGAATTGCCTGGTTGTCATATTTTATTAGGGGTTTCCAACGTCTCCTTTGGCTTAAATCCCGCCGCCCGTCAAGTGTTGAATTCTGTCTTCCTCCACGAGTGTATGCAGGTGGGCATGGATGCGGCCATTGTTAGTGCTAATAAGATTCTGCCCCTCGCTAAAATTGACCCGGAACATCAACAAATTTGTCGGGATTTAATCTTCGATCGCCGGGAGTTTGACGGGGATGTTTGCACCTATGACCCCTTAGGAAAACTCACCACATTATTTGAGGGAAAAACCACCAAACGGGATAAATCCGGTGATGCTAACTTACCCGTTGAGGAACGCTTGAAACGACACATTATTGATGGGGAACGGTTAGGGTTAGAGGATGCCTTAAATGAAGCATTAAACCTTTATCCCCCCCTGGATATTATCAATATTTACCTGTTGGATGGCATGAAAGTAGTGGGGGAACTGTTTGGTTCTGGTCAAATGCAATTGCCCTTTGTCTTGCAATCTGCCCAAACCATGAAGGCCGCCGTCGCCTTCTTAGAACCCCACATGGACAAGGATGATTCTGTGGATAATGCCAAAGGGACGTTTTTAATTGCCACGGTGAAAGGGGATGTCCATGACATTGGCAAAAACCTAGTGGATATTATTCTCTCCAATAACGGTTACCGTGTTGTCAACCTTGGCATTAAACAGCCGGTGGAAAACATCATCCAAGCCTACAAAGAACACCAACCCGATTGCATTGCCATGAGTGGTCTCTTGGTGAAATCCACCGCCTTTATGAAAGAAAATTTAGAGGTCTTTAACCAAGAAGGCATCTCTGTTCCTGTTATCCTCGGTGGTGCAGCGTTAACGCCGAAATTTGTCCATCAAGATTGCCAACAAACCTACAA
>JBJOGT010000128.1:0-6768 GCA_046048115.1 Cyanobacteriota bacterium
ACCGCCAGGATCATCAAAAGGGGATTGAGAAACAAGAGCGGCCAATAAAAAACTTGTAAACGCAGTCCCACCAAACCCAGGGTGAATAGGATCAGACCCACGACAAATTGCTGTTGATAGAAATGCCCCAACCCCGGTAACACCCGCGTTACCACCACCGCAAACCAGACATTTTTGTGACGACGGGGAATTTTTTCAGGATAGGCACCGGGGTTTGTCCCGATAATTCCCCAGAGGACATCGAACAAACCAAAGCCATACAAGGCGATCGCCGCCACGATAAAAATTAGCCCAGTGGTGGTGTCTCCTTCGGCACTAAAAATTGACCAAGCGGCGATCGCCAATAACAATCCCTCCGTTAGCAATAAGCCCAGACCTAGGCCCCATTGCCCCCCATAAAATTGCCCCAATCCCGGCCAGAACATCGATAAATTAACCCCCAACCAGGGATCGAGACGGCGATCGGCTGGGGAATTTAGCGGACGGTCATTAACCACAATAATTAACCCGTATTTTAGCCAGCAAAAGCATTAGCCTGTTCTGCAAATTTAACATCCAGTGCCGTAATGCCCCCAGCATCATGGGTGGTTAAATCAATGGTGACGCGATTATAAACGTTGAACCATTCTGGGTGATGTCCTAGTTTTTCTGCCACCAAAGCCAAACGGGTCATAAACCCAAACGCTTCATTAAAATTCCCAAATTGAAATTGTCGATGCAGTTTATTCCCTTGTAAACTCCAGCCGTTTAACTGTTTCAGCGCCGCTTGAATGTCTGAATCACTGAGTTTTTGCATCTTACTCATAAAAAATTCCGATTTGCTGAGGGTGAACAGTTTCCATCCTAAAGCACAGCATTACTTACCTGCGTAGTAATGTTTTTCTTTGGCAATTAAACGGGCGGCGATCGCCCCACCGATGAAGCCAAATAAGTGGCCCTGCCAGGAAATGCCGGGACGGCCAGGAAACAAACCCCACAATGCCCCGCTGTAGGTAAGAAAGACAAAAATCGACAGGGCAATGGAGGCGATGTTGCGCTGGAAGTACCCCCGAAACAGTAAAAAGCCTAGATAGCCAAAAATCAAAATACT
Source organism: Cyanobacteriota bacterium (assembly GCA_046048115.1). Lineage (GTDB taxonomy): Bacteria > Cyanobacteriota > Cyanobacteriia > Cyanobacteriales > Microcystaceae > Synechocystis. The sequence goes on from JBJOGT010000128.1 coordinate 1,091, forward strand.
GGCTCCGACGGTGATGGTGTTACCGGGGGCGAAAAGCCAAACCCCTAGACCACCGACAATCATCGTTATGATAGTCACAATCCAAAAATCGCTGGTTTCTTGCAGCATCACTAACCAGGCCAAAATAATAAAGGGAATAGTATTGGCGATGAGATGGCCAAGGCCGCCGTGGAGGAAGGGGGCAAATAAAATTCCCCTCAGACCGACAACGTTATGGGAACGGATACCAAAGCGGTCTAACTGGTGATGGAAGACAAAAATGTCGAGTAGTTCAACGACCCAAAAGATGGCCACAAAGCTGGCAATAATGGTGAATTGATTTTGGATGATTTTACCGAGGGCGGGTCTAGGGGATTGACTCATGGCCTTAAGAAGATTTTGCGGAACATCAAGATGGGCTGGTGGGGATTAAACCACGATAAATCCCTTTGACATACTCCAACCGCCCTAAAGAGCGGGGATTCTTGTTACTGGTTCAGCGACATCGCTTACTATTTCAAGTTTCCCATCAATAGCAGAGGCGATCATCTCCCCAGTCGTTGGGGATTCCTCCCCAGTTTCCCAATGCCCTTGGGTACTGTTTTGCCACTCAATGCCCAAGACTTGCATCCCTTTTTTCAGGATATTCATAGCCGCCGCAGTATCCCGACAGGCTTCAAACCCGCAACTAGGGCAAGTGTGAGTTCTGGTAGACAAAGTTTTCTTAACTCTGTGACCACAGTTAGGACAGTCTTGCGACGTATAGGCGGGATGAACCGAGACAACGGCTTTGCCCCAAATTTTTCCGTAGTAGTCTAGCCATTGAGTGAACTGATACCAAGCACTGTCTGAGATCGACTTAGCCAAATGGTGATTTTTGACCATGTTAGCTATCTTCAAATCTTCATACACCACAATGTCGTTAGACATTACCACGCACCGAGCTTGCTTAATGCTCCAGTCTTTACGTTGGCGTTGAACTTTAAGATGGATTCTACCCAGTCGATTTCGTTGTTTATGGTAGTTGTTTGATTGGGGTTTAGCCCCCTTCACAAACTTTTTACTTAGTCGTCGTTGCTGGCGTTTAAACCGCTTTTCCGCCTTTCGCAAAAACTTAGGGTATTCAACGGCGTTATCGTTTTGATCCTTGTAGAAATACTTCAAACCAAGGTCTAAACCAATAACATTCCCGGTGAAGTTCCCATCTTCTTTGCGGTCAGCATCAAACAAAAATTGTGCATAATGGCCATCGGCACGACGGACAACCCTAACACGATTAATTTTTAATCGGTGCAAGTCTTCCCTTGTCTCTCCGTTACAGAATACAGAGAATGTCCCGGCTTTAAATCCATCGGTGAAGGTGATTTGCTCACAGTTATCCGATAGCTTCCAGCCTGATTGCTTGTATTCAACGGATCGACAATGCTTTTTGAACTGAGGGAAACCTTTTTTTTTCTCACCTTTGCGACAGCGAGAATAGAAACTAGAGATAGAGGCCCAGGCACGTTCGGCACTTGCTTGACGGGCCGTTGAATTTAGCTTTTTAGTAAAGTCAAACTCCTTAGCCAAGTCTTTTGAATGGACATACAGGGCTGGTTTTCCCACGTCTTGATTGTCCATCCAGTGCCGAACGCACTTGTTCCGAATGAACTGCGCTGTTCTTATGGCTTCATCAAGAGCTTGATACTGCTCTTTTGTCCCCATCAATAGCTTGGCTTCTCTTACTAGCATCTTTTCATTTTATCAAAAAGAAATGCCGATAAAATTATTTTTATGGTAGCACTTTAAAGTCGCCCTGAAGGGCGAGGCTTTAAACCCAATTTTTCGGTAATGCTAATCAACCCACGCTAAAGAACCATTGCCTGGAATGACTTCGCCGATTTGACTAGCGTTTAATCCGTGCTGGCCGAAAAAGGCGATCGTGGCTTGCCCCTGTTCCGCTGGAACTAACACCACGAAGCCCACCCCTAGATTGAAGGTATTGAACATGGCCGTTTCATTGACCTGACCTTTGGCTGCTAACCAGTGGAACACGGGGAGAATAGGCCAACTGTTGGCTTTTACTTGAATAGATTGCCCTGGGCCTAAACAACGGGGTAAGTTTTCCGGTAAACCACCACCGGTAATGTGGGCCATGCCATGGATGCTGATGTCGGATTTTAATAGCGCTTGAATCGGTTTGACATAGATGCGTGTTGGTGTCAAAAAGAGTTCTCCCAAGGATTGGCCGCCCCACTCCGGTAAACAGTCCGACCATTGCCAGCCATTACTGTCAATAATTTTGCGGACTAAGCTAAATCCATTGCTATGAACGCCGGAACTTTCAATGGCGATCGCCGCATCTCCGATCTGCACCTGGGAGCCATTCAGTAATTTAGACTTCTCCACAATGCCCACCGCAAACCCCGCCGCGTCATATTCCCCAGCCCCATAAAAACCAGGCATTTCCGCCGTTTCTCCCCCCAATAAGGCACAACCACTTTGTTTACACCCTTCCACAATGCCGGTGACCACCTCCGCCAATTGGGCCGGTTCCAGTTTGCCCGTGGCGAGATAGTCGAGAAAATATAACGGTTCTGCCCCAGTGGTCAAAATATCATTGACACACATGGCCACCAAATCAATGCCAATGGTGTGGTGCTGGTTCATGGCCTGGGCAATTTTTAACTTGGTGCCCACCCCATCGGTACCCGACACTAGGACGGGGGACTGATAACCCGCTGGCAATTCAAACAGACCGGCAAAACCCCCAATGCCCCCCATCACTTCTGGGCGAAAGGTACTTTCCACCTGTTGTCGAATACGGGTAACAAATTCCCGTCCCGCTTCTACGTCCACACCCGCTTGCCGATAGTCCATGTTGTATTCCGATAACCTTTCTTAACCAGCGTTAACATTAACCCTGCCCGAATTTTACAAGAGATTGCGGGGCCGTTGGATGACTAGACTTCTGGGTTAGGCTCAAACGTATAAGTCTATCCCTGCAATTGGTTATGAATAATCCCGTCAATTCTGCCCTACGTAATGTGGCCCTTGTTGGCCCCTACAGTAGTGGCAAAACTACCTTGTTAGAAAGTTTATTGTGGGTCAGCGACAACATCAGTCGTAAAGGCAGTGTCAAAGACAGTAATACGGTGGGTGATAGTAGTCCAGAAGCCAAAGCCCGCAGTATGAGTGTGGAAGTGAGCGTGGCGGGGGTAGATTACCAAGATTTACACTTCAATTTTCTCGATTGCCCTGGTTCAATTGAATTTTCTCAGGAGGCATACAGTGCTTTGGTCGGGGCTGGAACGGCGGTTATTGTCTGTGAAGCGGATGTGAATCGGGTGTTGACCCTGGCTCCTTTGTTCAAATTTTTAGATGATTGGGAAATTCCCCACCTGGTCTTTATCAATAAAATGGATCGGGCGAAGCAATCCTTTGGGGAAGTCTTGCAAGCATTAAAAAGCGTTTCCTCCCGTCCCTTGATTCCCCAGCAATACCCTATTTACCAGGGCGAAGAATTAAAGGGTTACATTGATCTCATCACCGAGCAAGCCTATCACTACCATGGGGGGAAGGCCGCCGATCCTGTGGCGTTTCCCTCTGCATTGGTGGATGCTGAGCAGCAAGCCCGCCAGGAAATGTTAGAAGCCCTAGCGGATTTTGATGATCACTTACTCGAAGAATTGATGGAGGAAGTTAATCCTCCCCAGGGGGAAATTGAAGCTGATTTTAAAGAGGAATTGGGCGCTGATTTAATCGTTCCTGTGGTGATTGGTGTGGCAGATCAGGATTTTGGGGTACGTCCCTTGTTGGAAATCCTGGCTAAAGAAGCGCCCGAACCCAGGGAAACCGCTGCCCGTCGGGGTTTAAAAACCGATGGCACTGGCCCGGCGATCGCCCAAATTCTCAAAACCTATATCACGGCCCAGGGGGGACGGCTTTCCCTCGCCCGTATTTGGCAGGGTACGGTGCAAGAGTCAGATAGTCTTAATGGCCTGCGGCTGGGCGGGATTTATCGCCTCTGTGGGGCGCAACAAACGGCCCTGCAAATGGCCACCGTCGGAGATATTGTTGGTCTAGCCCGTTTAGATGGGGTTATTACCGGTCAAACCCTTTCTACGGAATCCGTTGATCCTTTACCCGTTGTTGATCCCCTACCGCCGGTTTATGCCCTGGCGATCGCCCCGGAAAATCGCCAAGATGAAGTCAAACTGAGTACAGCCCTGGGCAAATTAGTGGAAGCCGATCCCTCCTTAACCTGGGAACAGAATCCAGAAACCCAAGAAGTGACCCTCTGGGGGCAAGGGGAAATCCACTTGCAAGTGGCCCTGGAACGGCTACAGCGGCAATATAAACTGCCTATGACCAGCCATCAACCCCGCGTCCCCTACAAAGAAACCATTCGCCAATCCGCTAGTAAAATTCATGGACGCTATAAGCATCAAACCGGCGGTCACGGGGCATTTGGCGATGTTTACCTAGACATTAAGCCCTTAGAACGGGGGGCAGGGTTTACCTTTACAGAAACCATTGTGGGCGGCGTGGTTCCCAAACAATATATTCCCGGCGTCGAAACCGGGGTGCGGGAGTATTTAGCGAAAGGCCCCCTAGGCTACCCTGTGGTAGATTTAGCCGTTACCTTAACCGATGGTTTGTATCACAATGTTGATAGTTCGGAACAAGCTTTCAAACAAGCAGCCCGCCTAGCCATGACGGAAGGTCTTGCCCAATGTCAGCCCGTTTTATTAGAACCCATTCTCGCCGTAACCGTTAATACGCCCTCAGAATTTACCGCTAAAGTGTTGCAACTGGTCAGCGGCGATCGGGGTCAAATTCTCGGCTATGAAGCCCGCTCTGATTGGAATGGCTGGGATCAGGTGACTGCCTATTTACCCCAGGCAGAAATGCACAGGTTTATCATTGAACTACGGTCATTAACCATGGGGGTCGGCACGTTTACTTGGCAGTATGACCATTTGCAAGAAGTGCCGGAAAAGTTAATCCAACGGGTATTATCTGGGGACTAATTATTGCTAGTGTTTAAGGATTTTATCAAAACACTATATATAGCGTTTAACCTGCTCCATGGCAGTTTAGACTGGGTTAATTTTTCTTCATGGGGGACTGTTTTACATTTAGTTTTGCTTGTCAATACCTTTTGGCGATCGCGACAAGTCTTATTCTGCTGTTGATAATTCCCAAAGCATTCCCAAAATAAGCGAACCGACAGATCCAACACCTAAAGTTCATACTTTCTTTGCTGTATGGCATCTTGATTCAATTTTGAGACTTATTCGGCAAACCCTGCCTAACGGCTCACTCCCCCGGTGAACTTTCTTAAATATCCTCTGAGCGGGTCTCTAGGCGTCCGCTGGCAAATAACCGCCCGATCACTTCTTCAATGGGAGGATCATTAATACTGAGATCCAACACCGGTAATTCCGCTAAAATTTTGGCGATCGCCGTTGTTAGAGCCTCCCTTTGCACCAAAAATCTGACCTCCTGTCCATCCATTATTTCCAGTTCTCCATAGGTTCTCAGGCGATCGGGATCGACCCCCTCCGACAACTCAATCGTCACCTCTCGATAGGGGGCAAAGCGTTCTACTAATGTTTCCAGATTGCCGTCATACATTAATTCTCCCTGGTGAATTAACAGCACCCGCTCACACAACGCCGTAATGTCCGCCATGTAATGGCTGGTAAGCAAAATCG
>JBJOGT010000129.1:0-3286 GCA_046048115.1 Cyanobacteriota bacterium
TATGTTGGCTGTTTCATGGCCACCGCCATCCCATCACCTAAGGGAATAACGCATACCCTAACGCGGTCATCATTGGCTAAAAACTGATTGAAGTCCCGCAAGGATTGGGTTTTTGCTTCATGATTATCCTGTTGAACCACTTTTCCATGCCAAAGCACGTTATCGACAACGATTAATCCGCCAGGACGCAATAGGGTTAAGCCTAATTCGTAATAGCTTAAATAGTTGCGCTTATCGGCATCAATGAAAATCAGATCAAATTGAGGTGTGTCGGGGGTGTTTTGTAACTTTTTTAATGTCTCCAAGGCGGGGGCTAGCCGCAGATCAATCTTTTCCTTGACCCCGGCCTTTTGCCAATACATTGAGGCGATCGCCGTAGCGTTGGGATCATGATCGCAGGCAATAATTTGGCCATCGGCGGGAAGGACTAATGCCATAGCCAGGGCACTGTAACCGCGAAATACCCCAATTTCCAGAATCCAACGGGCCTGTATTAGCACTACCAATAGGGCTAAAAATTGTCCCTGTTCCGGGGTGATTTGCATTTGGGCACCGGGCAGTGCTTGGGTTTCTTGCCGTAGACGTCGCAAACTGTCCGGTTCGGGGCTACCCAATGTTTGTAGGTAGGGATAAAGATGGGGATCAAATCCTGTGATGCCTTTTGTCATAAGCACTAAAGCGTCGTCATTGCGGGGGTGGTTACCGCTCCTTGGGGGCAAAGGAATGGTCGTGGCAGTGTAAATTAAACTGCAAATTAAACATTTAAAGCCGATAACAGTGCCTTGGCCTTTTGTAATGATTCTAGCCATTCCTGGGTGGGGTCACTGTCCGCCACAATGCCTGCCCCTACCTGCCCGATGGCCCGCTGATCGGTGATCAACAGAGTACGAATGAGAATATTAAGGTCTAGGTATCCTCGGTGATCCCAATAGCCGCAGGAACCATAAAACAAACTACGCCGTACGGGTTCCAATTCCTCAATGATTTCTAAACATCGTACCTTGGGACAACCTGTAATTGTTCCCCCCGGAAACAGGGCTTTGATTACATCCGCTCCGGTCTGATCATCCCTTAACCGTCCCCGCACATTACTCACCAAATGGGAGACATGGCTATAGCGTTCGATGGCCAATAGTTCATCCACTTCCACACTGCCCCAATGACAGACCCGTCCGAGATCGTTACGTTCCAAGTCCACCAACATGATGTGCTCGGCCAATTCCTTGGGGTGGGCCTTTAACTCTGCCTGGAGTTGTTTATCCTCTGGGGGAGTTTTGCCCCTGGGTCTCGTCCCGGCGATCGGTCGGGTTTGGGCTAAATTTCCCTGTAACTGTACCAATCTTTCCGGGGAGCAACTTACCACATCCCCCCACGGCGATCGCCAATAACTCGCAAAGGGGGAGGGATTAATACGATGCAACCGTTGATATAAGGCCCAGGAATCCAACGGGGTTTGACTCTCGGCGGTAAATCGTAGGGTTAAATTGGCTTGAAAAATATCCCCGGCTTTGATGTAGGCTTTGGCTCGTTTAACCATGGCCATGTACTGATCCTGGTCGGTGGTGAATTGCAGAGATAGGGCTGGCAAAGGGGGATCTGTGGGATGAGGTAACATCGTTTCAAGCTGAATTCCCCAATCCGTCTGAGTTTGAGCGTCGGTGGTAGCTAGCCAAAGCTGTTGGTCTTGGTGATCTAAAACGGCAAAATCCGCCGGTTCGTACCAGTAGGCCACGGGAAAGGGCAACCCATCGGGGCGTAAATAGGGTAACGTCTCAATTTCCCAGGCGGCATCAAAGCCTAACCAACCGAGCCATCCCCCCTGAAAGGGTAAATGGGGCGGTACAGGGGCGCTAGTGGCCAGGGATTGATTCAATTGGCGTAAAAACGGAAAAATTGTCGATAAGTTGGGCATCCACAGTTTCCCTGGTCGAGGTGGCCCCGCACAAATTGAATAACGCCCTAATTGGGGATAATCCGGTGATGGGGGATAGGGACTCTCCAACAATGTGGCAATGGGCGATCGAGCAAAAAAAGACTGGAAAATGTCACTGCCGGTGCGCTGCCGTAATGGCCAACAACGCCAATGCCAGGGCTGCACCGTTCCCTGCTCCCCGACCATTAAGCCATGCCTCCCCAGGTGAATCGTGCCCCCCAAAACAGAATCAACGCTGCCAGCACAAACCAATCCCAACGAATGAGCCTTAGTTGGTGCCATTCCACCCGATGTTCATTGGGGCTGGTAAATCCCCGTACTTCCATGGCGATCGCCATTTGTTCAGCCCGGAGTAACAAGTTTTCCAGTAACCGTTCCACCACCAATAGCCAGATCTGAGCACTTCGTTTTAGACCCAGTTTCTTCCAGTTAATGGCGCGGGTACGAATGGAGCGAACTAAGTTCTGAATTTCCTCCAACACCAGGGGAATAAAACGCAGGGACAGGGTCAAAATCAGGGTAATTTCTGTGATCGGCCACTTAAACCGCCGTAATGGCGCCATCAATTCTTCCAACGCCGCTGTAATTTCCTCCGGGGCAGTTGTCAGTAAGTACAAGTTAGTACTGTAGATGAGGGTAAAAATCAGGGTGCTAATGCGGATGCCCAACTCTAACGATCGCCGGGTGACCAGTAATTTACCCCACTCAAACAACACATATTGATATTTTGTGGGCGGTACTGCTATCTCACTGGCAGGCGATCGGGGCTGGGACAACACTGAAAACCCATCGGGGCTGAGGGCCGTCAATGCAAATACCAATAGGCACAGACAAAACAGCCAACCCATCTGCTGCTTCCACACACGCCAGGGAATACCAACGAAGACCGTAATCACAATCAACAACAGGGAAACCCCGACCCGCCAAGCCCCATTGGTCAGCAACGGTGCAAGTAAAAAACTCATCAGCCAAGCCAGTTTCACCCGAGGATCTAGGCGGTGTAGCCAGGTAATCGGATTTTCCAAATATAAGCCGATGGGCAAAGATCGCATCAAATCCATAGCGTAGCTAACCGTCCCTTAAACTCTCTGTTTAGCATTGTGACATTCTCGATCAATTCAGCAAAGCTTGATCAATTTGGTGATGTAAATGCTCCAGATCCCGATCATTACTTAATACCACATCGGCTCGGCTCACCTTTGCCGCCAAGGGCATTTGACTGGTAATGCGGGACTGGGACTGGGACTGGGTTAAGCCATTGCGGGCCATCAATCGCTGTAACTGGGTATTTTGATCACACGTAACAACCCATATTTCCGTTACCCAATCGGTTAATTGGACTTCAAACAGAAG
>JBJOGT010000130.1:0-3531 GCA_046048115.1 Cyanobacteriota bacterium
TAGGGTCTGGTTTACTTTCGCCGTCTGCGGCCAGGGCTGGGGAAACCTGTAACTACATCAATCGCAATTTATTCATGGCCCAAGCTTTCCAAAACGAACGGGACGTGTGGATCAGTGAAGGGTGGTGGGTAATTGAACCAGGGGATTGTGTGGTTTATGCCGATAATGCCGTTACCTACTTCAAGATTGAGGAAAATGTCCCCCCTCCCCGTCCAGATATGGACGCCCCCACCAAAATGAACCTTTGTGTTGTCAATGACCGCTTTACGGTGGTGCAGGCGGATAATGCCCAGGCCTGTGGTGATGCCCATGGCGCAATGGTCACATTCTTAAATCCCGGCGCAACACTTGAACTCATTAAACAGCCCTAGGGTTCAGCAGTCTTTACTGATCGGTTTAAAGGGGTTGATAAATGTCCCAGAGATCACCCTGTGGGTTTGGGGTCAAAGTCTCCCTAGCTGGCCTGGCGTTGTAGGGGGCTTCGGCTCAATATTAATCAATTGCGAGGGTGTTAACGAAAAATTAATGATTTCTATTTTTTGGAAAAAACATTGACATTTTCTAGGTGAACTAGCTAGTATTAGCGCGAGGTGTTATTGTGACGTTCTCCCTTAACTGCCTCAAATTTTTCAACTTCTACTTTTTGGATTTATCACCGATGCAAACCCTTTTCACTAAAGCCCTTGCTACTTCCGTAGCGGTTGCTGGCTTAGGTTTACTGGCTGCGCCCCAAGCCCAGGCTGCCATCTTCTTTGGTTCCTTTGCTCTTTCTGGCGCTTCTATGCTTCAACCCGGGAGTGACACCCCCACTGTTAACCCCAGCCCCATCACACCGACCATCGAGACGACCTTCTGTGACAATGGTACGGGTGCTTTTGCTGGTACCTGCGATGGCAGCGACCCTGGTAGCTTTGTTTCTATCACCGGACTGGACAAGTTTGTCACAACTGGCCCTTCCACATATAGTCTTTCTGGCTTTACCATCACCTTTAATGAAGGTAGTGGCGTTGTTCCTGGTACCGTTCTCCCTTTAACCATTACCGTTAACCCCAGTGATTATGGTCGTACAGGTGGTGCCCAAGGTAGCAATATCTTCTCCTTCCCTGACCTGTTAACTGCGGTCGATGACCAAGGTAACACCTACACTGGTTCTTTCTCCATCGGTAACGCTGGTGGTTCTAGCACCTACCAAATGAACTTCACCACGGACAACGTACCCGAGCCTCTGACTATGCTTGGTGCGTCCGCTGCGGTTGCTTTCGGTGCTGCGTTCAAACGTCGTAATGCCAACAAAGGTTAATTTAAAAGTTAATAAATTAGCTTTGAAAGAATACCGTCCATATCTAACGTCATAGATATCTTGGGGTGAGGGCTTTTAGGTCTTTGCCCTATTGTCTTGGAACCATCAAATTTTAGGGCAGTTATAGTATCCCATTGGCGCAGTAAAATCTTTATGGAATGGATGCTATGGCCCTTTGATATTTATTGGCTTTATTCAAAATTTGCTGGAAACTTCGTCAAATTTAGACTGAAGCATTGACAATCTTATGATGTTCTGGCTAGCATTGGCACAAAGTAACGCCTATACCTGTTCTGACGATTGATATAGTCTTCTGTTTCTTTGATTCTGCTCGACTTGGATTAAATTACTATGCCTACCCCTTTGACAAAATCCCTAGCGGCTTCTGCTGTTGCTGGTCTATGCTTCGTTGTTGCGCCCCAAGCCCAAGCGCTCAATAGTTTTACCCTTAGCGGTGAACCTGGTTCGGTTTCCTTAGCGCCGCCGAATAATGAGGTGGAAAATGTCTCCCCCGCTAGTATAGAAGCGACGTTTACTGGACCCTTTGCTCTGAGTGATCGCGGTGGGGCTTTTACGACGGCCACTGACGCAGTAATTGATAGTTCTTTAATGTTTACCCTGGAAGCCGATGGGCTTTTTCCCCGTTATAGTTTGCCATCTTTTGAGATTACGTTTACCGGTGCTAGCAGTGGCATTACAACCCTTACTGTTTTTGGCCCGAACACACTGGATGGGAATTATGAGCGTTTAGGGAACTCAGGCAGTTCATCCATTATTTCAGATGTACTTTTGGAAGCGTTGGATAACAATGGGCTTGCCTATACAGGAAATTTTTCGATTATCGATTCAACAAATGATAATGGTCTGTTTTCGTTAACGTTTACCGCTGTGCCTGAACCGTTGACCCTGATGGGGGCTTCGGCGGCGATCGCCTTTGGTGCGGCGTTCAAACGGCGTCAGGGTAACAAGGGTTAAATTCGAGGTTAGTTAACCTGTTTTGGATGATGTTTCCTAACCATCTATCCCTAAGATTACTGACATTTGTGGGGCCAGGACTTTAGGTTTCTGCCCCTTTTCTGTGTTCATCGGCTTTAAAAGAGGGTATAGATAAAGGGGGCGATCGCCGATCCTTGGGTGAAGACAATTAATGCGCCTAGGAGGACTAGGGTAATAATCAGGGGTAATAACCAATATTTTTGGCGTTCCTTTAAAAAGCCCCAGACATCTTGCAACAGTTCAATAAAGCCTTCCATGGGGTTCAACGTTAATAGGGTTTTTCACAGTGTTGGCGATCGCGGGGACGACAGGGCGATCGGTAGGTGGTGAGTTGGGGTTGCCACTGGCGCTGCATGGTATCCCGTTTGATCAGTTTCATGACTAGGGCCATGGGGGTGACCATGAGGGCAAAAATCAGGGTCAAAATTAGACGACTGTTGATCCAGCCCAACCCATGACCAATTTTTAACCATAGTTCATAGACTGGCTTCAGGCTCCGGGGCAGAACTAACCCCAGAATGACAAAAACAGCGGCGATCGCCCAGGGCAAAATCGGTAAGTTGTGACCTTTCAGCCATGGGAATAATAACCCAAATAAACCGGCGATCGCCCCGGCCATGATCCAGGCAAACTGACGCAAAATTTTGGGGGACGGGGGAGGATTAAGACTGGGCACGGCGATCGAGAAAACACCATAAAAATCGACTTGGGATCTAGGGTAATGCTTGTATCGCCCCTTGCCAACCAGACAGAAACGGCTAAACTAAATAGCAATCCCATTGTTATTGGAAAATTCCCATGTGCGGCATTGTTGGTTATATCGGAACCCAAGCAGCGGTAAATATTCTGATAGAAGGCTTGGAACGACTAGAATATCGTGGTTATGATTCAGCGGGGGTTGCCACGGTCAATGAAGGTAACATTGAATCTGTCCGGGCCAAAGGTAAATTATTTAACCTCAAAGAAAAATTAGAACACCACAGCAACTTCTCCCATCTTGGGATTGGCCATACCCGCTGGGCTACCCATGGCAAACCCGAAGAACGCAACGCCCATCCCCATTTAGACAACAGTGGCCGTCTGGCGGTGGTGCAAAATGGCATCATCGAAAACTATCAAACCCTACGGGATGAACTCAGGGGCAAAGGCTATGAGTTTTATTCCGAAACCGATACGGAAGTCATTCCAATTCTAATTGCGGATATTCTCCATACCCTGCCGTCGGATGATCCCGA
>JBJOGT010000131.1:0-5829 GCA_046048115.1 Cyanobacteriota bacterium
CTGTGGCAGGGGGCTAGGGCAGCGATCGCCTTGCTGTGTCGGGATGAACTGAAAACCCTGGCTGATTCACAAATTGATAAAAACCGATTAAAAAAGAGGTGAATCTGACGGACACCTCTTAGTGTTTGGGGTATTTAATTGTTTCAGCCCCTAGGTTGCTTGCTTAGACGGCAGCCAATTGGGGTTGGGGGCGCTTGCTGTTACGGACACCGGCGATCGCCTCAGCATAATCCGGGGCTTTGAAAACGGCTGAACCGGCCACAACCGCATTGGCACCGGCTTCTAGTACTTGCCAGGTATTATTGGGCTTGAGACCGCCATCCACTTCGATCCAGGGATCTAGGCCGCGATCATCACACATCTGGCGCAGGCGTTGGATTTTAGGCAACACATCGGGAATGAAGCTTTGGCCGCCGAAACCGGGGTTAACGCTCATAATTAACACCAGGTCACACACTGGCAAAACATATTCGATCAATTCCAACGGTGTGGAGGGATTTAGCACAACCCCCGATTGTTTACCTAATTCCCGAATCTGACAAAGGGTGCGGTGCAGGTGGGGGGAAGCGTTGTGTTCTGCGTGAACGGAGATAATATCAGCCCCAGCCTTAGCAAAGTCTTCGACATATTTTTCCGGCTCGACAATCATTAAATGAACGTCCAACGGTTTTTTGGTGAGAGGACGAATGGCATCCACAATTAACGGGCCAATGGTAATGTTGGGCACAAACCGCCCATCCATAACATCAACGTGAATCCAATCAGCGCCCGCTTGATCCACCGCTTTGATTTCGTCACCTAACCGACTAAAATCTGCGGACAAAATGGACGGTGCAACGACAGTGTTCTTAGGCATGGGGGAACTCTCTAAGTATTTCAACGCATAAAAGGGGTTGGCATTTAGTGTAAACAATTACGGTCATTTAAGTAACCCCTGGGACTTGCCCCCTAAGATGGTAAATAGTTCATCGAAATGGCCGTTTTGCGGTAGCGGGATGATCTGGCGATCGCCTCTGGATCGATGGGGACTCACCAAGGGATTTAAAGACTTAACCGATCCAGGGTTGGGGCTTTGGAAATCCCAGGGATCGAGGACTCGTGGGCGATGGCTGAGGGATGCCGTCAGCGTAAAGGTTGCACCTAACTCAATTACTAATTGTGATGTCTGTTTCTGATCAGAAATCGCCGCCGTCGTCTTCCCCCAAATGGTACACATTTGGCGTTGAACAAACTTTAGATGATTTAGCAACCTCCGCCACAGAGGGGTTAACAACGGCTGAGGTCAATACCCGTCGTCAACGCTACGGAGCCAACGAAATTCAAGGGGGGGCTGGCCGTAATCCTTGGCAAATTTTGCTCGACCAGTTTAAAAACGTGATGCTCTTGATGCTGATTGCGGTGGCGATCATTTCTGGGGCGTTGGATGTGTTCCGCATGCGGACAGGGGGACTGGAACCAGGGACTGTACCCTTTAAAGACACGATCGCCATTTTTGCCATTGTCATTTTGAATGGTTTGCTGGGCTATTTCCAAGAAAGTCGGGCGGAAAAAGCATTAGCGGCGTTGAAAAAATTAGCCTCCCCCAAAGTCCAGGTGGTTCGAGACGGCGATCGCCAGGAAGTCAATGCGGCCAGTTTAGTGCCGGGGGACATTGTCTTATTAGAAGCGGGGAGTCAACTGTGTGCCGATGGGATATTGATCGAAGCGTCCAATTTATCCATCCGGGAATCAGCCCTCACCGGTGAAGCTCATCCCGTCAATAAACAGGTCAGTCCCAAAGGATTAGCCCCAGAAACCGACCTCGGCGATCGCCAAAATATGATTTTTGCGGGCACAGACGTGGTACAGGGTCGGGGCAAGGCGATCGTCACCAATACTGGCATGGGCACCGAATTAGGCAAAATTGCCACCCTGTTGCAGTCGGTAGAAACGGAGCCGACCCCCTTACAACGACGGATGGAAAATTTAGGCAATGTCCTCGTTTCCGCTTCACTCATTTTGGTTGCCGCCGTGATCATTTTTGGGGTTTGGCAAAAGGGTTGGGGACTGCTGCAAGAATTAGTGGAAATTTCCCTCAGTATGGCTGTTGCCGTTGTGCCAGAAGGATTACCCGCTGTAATCACCGTTACCCTAGCCCTGGGAACCCAACGCATGGTCAAGCGCCATGCCCTGATTCGGAAACTGCCCGCCGTGGAAACCCTGGGATCGGTGAATGTGATTTGCTCCGACAAAACCGGGACGTTGACCCAGAACAAAATGGTCATTCAAGAAGTGGCCACCTATCACGATCAACTGAGGGTGACCGGCGAAGGCTATGACCCCACGGGAGAATTGCTTAACGACCAGCAAACTGCCATTAATGCAGACCATCAAACAGCCCTCCAACTACTAGCCCTCGATGCCGTTCTTTGTAACGATGCGGATTTAGGTTACGACGATCAAAACCAGCAATGGCAAATTATGGGCGATCCCACCGAAGGCGCTTTGCTGGTGCTCGCCGGGAAACTCAATTTTGATCAAACCCAACTCAATCAACACTTTCCCCGCCTAGGGGAATTTCCTTTTTCCTCTGAACGGAAGCGGATGAGCGTGATTGTGGAGATTCCTGACCAGATTGATGATTTTTTTCCGGAACTGGCTAAATTTTTCCGCAGCCCTAGCTTGCCCCAGCAGCCCTATTTGCTACTTTCCAAGGGGTCACCAGAATTATTGCTCGAACAATGTCAGGCAGTGCAAGGTAACGAGGACTGTCAGCCCCTAGATTCCGGTCACAAACAACGGATTTTGAAC
This sequence comes from Cyanobacteriota bacterium, assembly GCA_046048115.1. Taxonomy (GTDB): domain Bacteria; phylum Cyanobacteriota; class Cyanobacteriia; order Cyanobacteriales; family Microcystaceae; genus Synechocystis. The sequence continues at coordinate 2,791 of JBJOGT010000131.1, forward strand.
GAGAACAATGCCATGGCGGGACGGGGGCTGCGGGTGTTGGGATTAGCCTATCGCCTCTTAAAAGAAATTCCTTCAGCCGATCGCCAACCAGAAAGTGAGCAGGATCTCATTTGGTTAGGGCTGGTCGGTATGTTGGATGCGCCCCGATCGGAAGTCAAAGCGGCGGTGGAAAAATGTTTAGCGGCGGGCATTCGCACTGTCATGATCACCGGGGATCATCAACTGACGGCGGCGGTTATCGCCAAAAGTTTAGGTATCTGTCAAGACGGCGATCGGGTGATTACCGGCCAGGAATTGGAGCAGATGGATCAAGCTACGTTAGAAAGCAATGTGGAAACCATTAGTGTGTATGCCAGGGTGTCCCCGGAACATAAATTACGCATTGTCAAAGCGCTGCAAAGTCAGCAAAAATTTGTGGCCATGACGGGGGATGGGGTCAATGATGCTCCGGCCCTAAAACAAGCGGATATTGGCATTGCCATGGGCATTACGGGGACAGATGTGAGCAAAGAAGCCAGTGACATGGTGTTGTTGGACGATAATTTTGCCACCATTGTGGCCGCCACCGAAGAAGGACGGGTAGTGTATAGCAATATTCGCCATTTTATTAAATACATTTTGGGCAGCAACATTGGGGAGGTGATTACCATCGCCGCTGCACCAGTCATTGGTTTATCGGGAGTACCATTAACGCCGTTGCAAATTTTATGGATGAATTTGGTCACCGATGGACTACCGGCCCTGGCCCTGGCGTTGGAACCCGGCGATCCCAACATTATGAAACGCCGCCCCTTTAGTCCCAAAGAAAGTATTTTTGCGCGGGGCCTGGGGGCCTATATTGTGCGGATTGGTTTAGTCTTTGCCACTATTACGATCACTTTAATGATTTGGGCCTATAACAGTGCGGTAGATTCTGGCCACCCGGAAAGCTGGAAAACCATGGTTTTTACCACCCTTTGCATTGCCCAGATGGGCCACGCGATCGCCGTGCGGTCTAACCACCGTCTCACCATTGAAATGAATCCCTTGGGCAATCCCTATTTATGGGGGGCAGTCATTTTAACCACGACCATGCAATTAATGTTGATTTACGTGGAACCGTTGCGGAATTTCTTTGAAACCGATTGGCTCAGTCCCCAACAATTAGTTATTTGCCTGGGTTTTAGTAGCTTGATGTTTGTCTGGGTGGAACTAGAAAAATTGGTGGTGCGGGCTTACAAATGGCTGAAACGCTAATCTGCTGCCTCCAGTCCTTGCCCATACCGGCTTAACTCCTCACTCTTGGGGCCATACACCCCTTCGATTTGTTGCTCACAACAGGCGATCGCAAAATCAGTAAAGTCTTCGGGGTCAATTTTAAACATGGTCGCAAAGGTATCGGGGCGCACCCGGCAAAAGCGGGGACGGTCTTCATAAATCCGACACAACCGCTGGTCGTGGTCATAGTTAATGCACCAGCCCCCCTCGCCAACCATACCCAAGTATTGTTCCAATTCCGTTGGGGTTAAATACTCTGCTAAATCCGGGCGATCGCCGGGGGTCAAATTACAGCAGGCCCCACACCCTTGCATACAGTACCAAGTCGCCATTTTTGCCACATTCCTTTAAACCTCCGCTCACCCCGGTCTTCGTAACATAACTTTATGTATTTTTATGACGGGGACACCAGTGGGCGAAGCTAACCCCGCTATTATAGACAATGGTTTTCTCGCCCGCGCTCGGATTGAGCTTAGTTGCTAATTGTTTATCAGGAGATAGTATGGAACTTTTTGCTGCCCTTAATTTAGAACCCATTTTTCAATTAACATTTCTGTCCTTAATTGTCATTGCTGGCCCGGCGATCGTCTTTGTTCTAGCGTTTCGGGGCGGTGATCTATAAAGATTTCTCACCATTCATTGAAGCTGAACCTCCCCGACGGGAGGTTTTTTAGACTTAATTAAGCGTCTTGTTGTGAGTCGACATCTGCCATGAACCAACGCCCCACCGAATCAACCAAACAATTTTTTGACCAGTGGCAACTGTATCAGCAGATCATTGAGCGAAATTATATGGCTCACCAAGGCATTCACCGGGTCATCCGACAATTAATTAACGACCAATTTACAGCACCGTTTCAGTTTTTGGATCTGGGGTGTGGAGATGCCCAGGCGATCGCCACCACGTTGACTAATAGCCAGGTTGCTATGTATACGGGCGTTGATTTGTCGCCCAACGCCTTGAAATTAGCGACTAAAAACCTAGCGGACATCAGTAAAACTGAGTTAATTTGTGACGACTTTTTTCGTTATTTAAAATCCCGACTCAATACCCATCGGTCTGAATTTGACATCATCCATTTTGGTTTTTCTTTGCACCATTTGTTGTTACCCGAAAAACAGCGACTATTGCAATATTGTCACGGGTTACTTAAACAATCCGGTTATTTATTAATTTATGACGTTTTTCGGCAACCGAATCAGAGTCGAGATGACTATATTCAGGCTTATCTCGCTTTTGCCAACCGGGATTGGACAAATCTTTCAAAACCACAGATCCAGGCGATCGCCGATCATATCCAAGACTGTGATTTTCCCGAACCCGTGGCTAAAATAACAGAAATTGCTCAAGAAGCTGGATTTTCAGCCCCCTTACCCCTATTTTCGGATGCCAGTGGTTTTCATCGCCTGTTGGCTTTTCGCCTTTCATAAATAGTAATTCAGACTGGTTTTGATCGAGGATTTAGCTTAGGGGGCTGAGCAGAACCAAGCTAATCAGGGATCTGAACATAGTCAAACTATCCAGGGGGCTGAGCGCAGTCAAACTAGCCAGGGGTCTGAGCAGACTCAAACTATCCAGGGGGCTGAGCGCAGTTGAAGCCCAACCCTACTCAGCAAAACTACAACAGCTTTTGGATATCAGCGGCAATTTCCTCGGGTTTCGTGATAGAACCATAGCGTTTTACCACTTCCCCTTGGCGATTAACCAAAAACTTAGTGAAATTCCATTTCACCGCTTCGGCACTGCCCAATAAAGGAATGGCCATGCCAGGGGCAGCTTGG
>JBJOGT010000132.1:0-2622 GCA_046048115.1 Cyanobacteriota bacterium
CAACTTGCTGAACAACATACTGAGCCACTTCCTCATCGGTTTTATCTGCCCAAGAAAGGTCAGTGCCCGGATATTGACGAATTACCTCCCAAATATGAACAGGAATTGGCACCGTCACTTCATTGTAGCTGGCTTCAAATTGAACCCCTTCAAGGCGCAAATAAATGAAATTGTCATCTAATGCTTCTTGGTAAAAGTGAAAATTGGGGCCATAAGCCACGGTTGATTTTGTTGACATTGTATTCTCCGATTGACTAATGATTTATCACCACTGCGGGGTTTGTCCCTGTCCCCAAAAGCCATCAAATTTGGTTACGGCAATATCCCCCAGAACGTTTACCTGACAGGCTAAGCGTCGGGAGGTTCCTGGTTGATGGGGAGGGAGAGATAAACGGGCTTTTTCTCGCCATTGCTGGGGGGAGACTTCCCCTTCGATTTCAACGGCGCAAGTTCCACAGGTTCCCAAGCCTCGACAATTGATGACCGTTGCCTTGCCGTTATGAACTGGGACTTGATGGGAGAGTAGAACCTGACGTAGATTGGCTCCCGCTTCACAGGTGATGATTTTGCCGTGGACGTTGATTTGGGGCATGGTAAAAGGTGAATGATCACCTCCATGCTAAATTAAGGCAGTGAATTTAGCGAAAAATATTAATGAACTTAAGCAACTAAATTTTAAGAAAAATGACTAACCAAAAATTATTAGAAAGAATTTCCATTAATCCAAAAATTTGTTTTGGTAAACCTTGTATCAAGGGACATCGTATTTGGGTTTCCTTGATTCTAGATTTTTTAGCAGATGGTATGACAATCACCGAAATTTTAGAAGAGTATCCCCAATTAACCACGGAAGATATTTTGGCTTGCATTGCCTATGGTGCTGAAATGTCCCGCGAACGTTTTGTCGAGATAAAAATTAATTCGGTGGCATAAAGTTTACTGAAAATTCAAATAATCATCAATATCTTGCTGGCTCATGGACATATCAAACAATTTAACGGTGCTAGTCACGCCATTACGGAAGCGAATGCTGTAAATCCTCATATCGCGGCTTTGACCGGGGAGCAGGTAAGGAATCGATTTCTCGGCCACCAATCCCAGATGATGAAAGCCCTTTTGTTGTTTGGCGTTGGGCCATTCCATTTCCATGGCTAGCTTAAGCTGTCCAGAGACCTCTTTATTGGTGACGCGGGTGGTAACCTGTTGCCCTGACCAGGGGGTGCGCTCGGGGGCGGCCCAGTCGCCGTACTGCAAAGCATAAACTTCAACGACTCTCGCTTCTGTTGGTTCGTAACCTTTGAGTTTGTCCACAATTTCATCCGCAAATATCATAAAGACCAGTCCGGCATCCCCAGTTTCCGATTGGTGGGCCACTTTCCAGTAGGCACTGACCCAGGACTCCGGCGAGTAGGATTGACCACTGCGGCTTTGGGCATTAAGGATTTTTTCTTTACTGGCCTTGGTTGCCTCCGCCACTTCCCGAATCATACGGTTACTGCCTTCATTGCTATCTTTCCAGGCGATCGCCTCACCCATGCGTTGACGATAATCAGCACGGTGTTTAAGGGCGTATTCATATTGTTCCGGGGCATGGGGCACATTACCAAACAAAACCGCTTCGTAGTTGCGGGGGCTGGTGTCGCTTTGTAAGTTAGGCGATCGCCAAAAGGAGTTCACTAACCGGACAATGCGACTGACCGTATCGGGGGAATCAGCGGCAACGGCACAAGGACGCTCCCGGTAACAGTCGGGGTCTTTGAAATCCTTCAACCAAGGGGCCTCCGCCCCGATGTCGTCTAAATAAGCCTTGACTGCATCTAAACCGTTGGTGTTGTTGGGATAGGCCGACTTGAGGGAATCCACTGCAATCTGTAACTCCTGACTAAGAAAGTCAATAATTCGGTATTCTTTAGCTTCTTTTTGTTCACCACCGGGGGGAATCATCAACACCGCATTTTCCGCATTGGCCGCCCGCATTCTTCCGAGCAGTGAAGCAACAACCCCAGTTAAGTCGTTCATTGACCGCAGGGCAATTTCTTGAAGACTCCCTGACAATGCTACTTTCGGCAATTTATCAACGGTGGGACTATCACTAAATTCCTTAATGGCTTGGGCGATCGCCGGATAAGCCGACGACTTAATCAGTTGGACAAAATCCCCATCAAAATCCCGTCCCAACGAGAGAAACAATTCTGTGGTCGTTGCCATGGTGCCGGAGGAATTGGTGTAAAGCCCCTCATGTTTGTTCTGCCAGAGTTGCACGTCGCCCCAATGCCGCATGGGATTACAGAAAACGATGTATTCCCCTTCATCAAAATCCGCTGCACAAAAAACTTTGCCGCCAATAATGTTGCCATCTTGGTAAACGTGATACCGCTGAAACCACTCGTCCGGCTGGGTCATCAATGAAAAGAACCGCATCCCCGCCGACTTCGCCAAATTGAGCCATAGGGCCTGCATCCGTTCCTTGACCCGTCGCACCACATAGGGATGGAGCAACAAAACCCCACTTCTATCGGCTTGCACAATACGGATCATGGTGTTGACATATTCCGCTTCACTTTGCAGGCGATCGTTTTTCTCCAATTCCGCCTCTGCTTCCGATTGATCAATTCTCAAGAC
>JBJOGT010000133.1:0-5739 GCA_046048115.1 Cyanobacteriota bacterium
ACCTTACGCTGCATTGGGAAGGCCCAAGGGATCGACCCCGATAGCGCCAAACAGTCCATTGACGTTCACATTTTTGACGAGGTTCACCAGCGGGTATTGTCTGCATCGTGGTTATTACGGATGTGTGATCACTTAATTTTAATCATGGTTTATTGGTTTTTTGCCTGTAAGCGGCTTATTTTTGGCAATAAAAATAATACGGATAGAAACCCCCTAAACCAAAAATTTGTGACGTCTTTTAATAGTCAGGCGATGGCGGCGGAAATCCTGGCACATTTTGAGGATTTGCATGAGTTAAAAATTTTTGTTCGCCAGCGTTTAAACCAACTAATCACCGTGCGTCGCTTGCTCTTCTTTTTCGCCTTTTTAGTCTGGGTGAGGGGAGTTGCATTTGTTTTGCTGGTGTTCCCAGCTACCCGTTGGCAGGGACAACAATTAGCGGGTACGCCCCTTTCCCTATTATTCATCTGGTTTTCTGTTTCCATGCTTGTAAAGCTTTCAGATACCTTGATTATGATCTTTTTTCAAGCATGGGCGGAGGATAGCCATACCTTTGACACCCTAAAATATTCTCGCAATAATCTTCGCATTAATACCATTAGCGGCGCAGTACGGGGGGTTAATTTGGCTGTGTTTATTTTTGCGGGTTTTGTATTTTCTCTTTCCCTGTTTAATATCCCTGTAACAACGATTTTAGCGGGGGCTGGAATTATTGGCTTTGCTATTTCCTTTGGTTCTCAAAACTTAATTAAAGATATTATTGTGGGAATTTCTAACCTTGTTAATGATTCCTTTGCCGTTAATGATGTGGTGGTGATTGGAGACTATGCGGGGACGGTGGAAAATACAAATTTATTTGTTACCCGGATTCGCTGTGTTAATGGGGATTTGGTGACAATTCCCAATGGTTCTATTGGGACAGTTTGTAATCAAACTAAGGATTGGTCACAGGTGGATTTTGTGATTATGGTGGCGGCGGATACCAATCTTAAAAAGGCGATCGCCATTCTGCAACAGGTGGCGTTGGGGCTATATCATGATCCGGTTTGGCATCTAAAAATGTTAGCCGTGCCCGACTTTAAAGGGGTAGAAGATATTTCCCATCAGGGTATTCTTTTACGGATTTGGCTGAAAACTTTGCCGGGGGAACAATGGGCGGTGATGCGGGAATTGCGGTTACGGGTCAAAGTTGCTTTTGAAGTGGAGAAGATTGCCATGGGCATTCCCCAACAAAAATGGCTGATGGACTCTGTCCCAAGGACGGACGGAGTAGACGGTGGGGTTAGCCCTCTGGCGGCGGATTGATCTCGACCCCAAGCCCTTAACCCGTTGCGGCGATCGCCAAAAATTGGCAGGGTCATCAAAATTTTTGTCAATGCTAGTCCCAAAGCAAACCACCCCCCTATGAGTACTATTGTCGTTACGGGTATTGGCCTCCAAACCTGCTTAGGCCCTAGGCAACAAACCTGGCAACGGATCTGCACAGGCAAAACCGGCATTCAACTGAGGCAACTTTTCCCCCCATGGGATCCCCTTCCCTTGGGCCTAATTAATGACTACCCCCAGGATTTTTCCCGATTAGTGCCGGATTTATTACACGCCGCACTACAGGATGCCCAGTTAGAGAGCACCGATCCCGACCCCTGGGGGGTAGTGATTGGTTCCAGTCGGGGTTGTCAAAAACACTGGGAGGACTGGGTTTCCCAAAAAAATCCGTCTGTTTCCTGGCTAGAAACCTTTCCCTATCAAGCGGCAAACCTCACCGCCCAATTATTACCCCAAGTGACTCTCATCAAAGCCCCCATGGCTGCCTGTGCCACAGGATTATGGGCGATCGCCGAAGGGGTAGAGCTAATTCGCCAAGGGCAGTATCAACGGGTCATTGCCGGAGCGGTGGAAGTGCCGATTACGCCCTTAACCGTGGCCGGTTTCAACAAAATGGGAGCCTTAGCCAAAATTGGTTGTTTTCCCTTTGATCAAAATCGCCAGGGGTTAGCGTTGGGGGAAGGGGGAGCCTTTTTGGTATTGGAAAATCTAGAACAAGCCCAACAACGCTCGGTGCGCATCTACGGAAAAATTTTAAACTGGGGCTTTAGCTGTGATGCCTCTGATCGTAGTGCCCCCGCCCCGGATAACCATAGTGCCCAGATAGCGGTGAAAAACTGTTTAAATCGCAGCGGTTTAACCCCCAGTGAAGTGGATTTTATCCATCCCCACGGAACGGGCACAGTTTTAAATGACCAGCGCGAAGCCCAGTTAATTCAGTCTTTATTTCCCCCCTCAATTCCCATCACAACCAGTAAAGGTGCAACGGGTCACACCCTCGGGGCCTCCGGGGCGATCGCCGTGGCGTTAAGTTTACTGAGTTTGCACCATCAACAATTGCCGCCCTGCGTAGGATTAAACAATCCTCAATTTCCCTTGAACTTTGTTGGTTTAAGGGGTTTAAGCCCCTCTCCTCCCTTAGCATTACGTACCAGTTTGTGTTTAAGTTTTGGCTTTGGCGGTCAAAATGCGGCGATCGCCCTATCGCGTTAAACGAAAAAATACCGGCAGAATGATTAAATTCCCCGGTACTTTATGTAAATAGTTCAATTAAGTCAGAAATTAGCGCACTGTACCAGCTAATTGCTCAACGGCGATCGGCTTCATGAAATACAATTTGGCGAACTGCCAGCCGTTAGAAACGAATTTTGGTAATTTACGTAGCGCTTTGACCAACCCCGGTGCATTACTCGCATCAATGGCCCGCAATTGTTCATTATTCGCCACACAGGTTTCCAGGCGATCGTAGAACTCAGGATTGTCCACATCCAGAATAATCGGGAAAACTCGCCCTGCGGTTTCATTGGTTTTTTTAATCACTTCCTTGTCGTAGCTGCGAGCCTCTAAACCCAAGCAAGCATAAAAGTCCGCCCGTTGAATATCGTTAAGATACATCGTCGCAAACACCGACAACAGAAAGAAACGACACCAGAGCCGTGCCCGCCAATCATTGAGGGTATGGGGTTGGGCCCGCATCATGGCATCAAAAAAGTCACCGTGGCGGTTTTCGTCCTGACACCAGTTTTCAAAGAATTGGAAAATCGGATAAATACAATCTTCCGGGTGTTGTTCTAAATGACGATAGATAGTGATATAGCGCCAATAACCAATTTTTTCCGACAAATAGGTCGCATAGAAAATAAACTTCGGCTTAAAGAAGGTATATTTACGACTCTTGGTCAAAAAGCCTAAATCCAAGGACAAATTAAAGTCCGACATAGCTTTATTCAGAAAACCCGCATGGCGAGCTTCGTCCCGGGACATCAGGTTAAAACATTCTGCCAAGAGGGGGTTCTTGTTTTTTAAGCGCCGACCTAACTCCTTGTAAAGCAAAAAACCCGAAAATTCTGCCGTACAGGAACGCTCTAAAAACTCGATAAACAATTGGCGTTTTTTCCCATCGATATGCTCCCAGGATTGCTCAAAGGCTTCGTTCCGCACAAAATGATGGCGGTTATAATCAACCCGAAATTCTTCGAGAATCGCTTCCAACTCGTCTTCGTTGGGGGAAATGTCCATGTTGGCAATTTCATCGAAGTCGGTGGTATAAAAGCGGGGGGTCAAGATGGTTTCCTTGGCGGGAACTTTGACACCGGGGCGGATTTCATCGAATCCAGGCTTTTCGAGGGTATTAACCATAGGTGAGTTATCTAAAAAATTTCCTTAACAAAAGTTGCTTGCCATCAAGCCAACACAGCAAAACGTAACCGCTAGTTTAGCAAGGGTTGAAACGGGGTTTCTAGGAAAAGGAAGCAAATGTTACAAAATGTTACGTGACTAGTGGGCTGGGGCGTAAGTCCAATCACTGTTTTCCACCTCCTTAAAATTTGAGAAGTAGACGGCTTAGGATTTTCAGGGATGGGCAAACTTGCACCGTCCTTTACTAACGCATTCTCCCCCTTGTGGTAGTGTTCACCTGGATGTCTTAAATGCAGCAATTCCAAGTTCAGAATGTAGCCAAAAATACAAAATACCCGAAGTGCTGACTGGAAAGGGGTTTCATGCCAATATTTAGGACTCTCGGTTCGATAACACTATTGGTAGCGTCATTAGTGTTGGAAAATCCTAAATATAGAGTCTAAGGTCAGCTTATTCCCCTACGGGTAGGGGGGACTTTAAAAAATAGACGCTACCTGTGAAAAATGAGCGAACCGTCAGTAGTATCTCTTATCTGCATAAAAATAACAGTGTATATGTATTCCATATTACCCTTTGGATTTAGATTTGCTGTCGGGTGAGGGATTGACTTTTACGTTTAAATATGTTTAGATACAATAAGCTTGCATGCCTACAATTCATAATAACTGAGATAAATATTGGCTCAATGCTTATGGAGCTAGTTGCTTCAATTTTTCTTAGGGCATTATCTTAGTTTTTTTGTCTATTGTACTGACTTAATCATCTTAACAAAGAGGAAAATCAACATGAGGAATCCCCCCCCCGAAATCGCCAAAACCCTTACTCTGACTTGTTTTCTGGCTTCTCTAGCATTAACTGCTAATCCCGCTCAAGCCATCAATTATAATTTTACTTTTTCTAATGTCACTGGGCCCGTAGCAGGCACCGTAGCGGGGACAATCACATTACCCGATGGGGATGGAACCTTTGCGGCAACCGGAATCACGGTGACATCTGCCCCTGCTGCATTAGGGTATACGTATCCTTTTGATGTCTTGGCTAACCTGACTACAGTCGGACAAAATACTTTTACGGTCACAGGCGGAGCCATCGATCCTGTTGCCAGCAGTTTTTACGCCTACTTCACCCCCGATAACATTGTTGTTAGTGCTTTTGGGTTGAGTGCCACTCTTCCAAATGCATTTTTTCCTGGCAGCAGCTTTACCATTCAACAAAGCACGGATGTGACCAATGGTGTCGTAGATGTAAACAATTCGACCCTAGCCTTTTCTGCTACTCCTGTTCCTTTGGAAACAGACTCGCTCCCTGTTATTGGTAGTACGGTTCTTTTCGGTTTAGGTTTATGGGGGAAACGTAAACTAGCTCAAAAACAGATCAACCAGGAAGAAACAAACGAATATACCTAATTTCTTTTTTCTCAAATTTCTTTTTTCTCCTGAACTTATGAAAAAATTTGGGAGATTTTTTTTTCTCAATTGTTCTCTAAAATTAACTCCATTGCTTCGTTCAGGATGAGATGACGATCAACCATTGCGGCGATCGCCTCTGCCTCATAGATTCCTTCAAAGGCTTCCAAAGCGGCCCCTTTTAAAGCCGAAGGATAGGCATCTTCCAAGGTTTCCCGTAACTCTGAAGGCATTAAATATTGCCCCCCTGCTTTGCGACGTTTGTTAGTCCGTTGAATTTGTTTAACTGCATTAAAAATAGAAGTCTCCCATGATCGCGTTGTTCGTTTCTCTGCCTGTTGTTTAATCAAATGTAATAATAAAATAATCCCAAAACTAAAAATTTTATTGAGTTTGTCATCCTTACTCATTTCTGTCATTTCCTCTACCAATAGCAAGGCTTCAGAGATATTTCCTCCGAGTAATAATGTCTTAAGTTCCAGTAATTCTTCCATTAGATTTCTTCCCCCATAATTAACTGCATTGCCTGATTTGGAATACTATCATGATCCTAAGCTCTCAATAACTGCTGGAGACTGACCCGAAGAAAAAAGAAGCTCATGGAGGGGTTGCCATAAATTGTCAAATCTGGTTTAACAGAGAATATGAG
>JBJOGT010000134.1:0-3599 GCA_046048115.1 Cyanobacteriota bacterium
CCCCCAATAAAGCCAGAATGATCGGTAAGGGATTTTTTTTTCAACGACGCAGACAGGGACATGGCCATACACTCGCGGGGCGTGATTGTACACGCAGGCTTTTAAAAAGGGTTAACGGTAAGATGATCGTAACAAATCGTTACGCGATTACTGGCTTTGTTGTTTCGTTTCTTGTTTACATGACCCTTTCTGACTCTCCCTGGCATCCGCCGTTGATTCGCTTCCTTAAGGAAAAAGTCTTGCTGGGTAATCCGCCCAGTTGGGAATTATTTGCCATTCTCAGTATTTATTTTGTCCAGGGAATTTTAGGCCTATCCCGCTTAGCCATTAGTTTTTTCCTCAAGGACGAATTGGGGCTAAGTCCCGCTGCCATGGGGGCCTTGATTGGTCTGGGCGCAGTCCCGTGGGTCATTAAACCCATTTTGGGATTACTGTCCGATACCTTGCCAATTTGGGGTTATCGACGCCGCTCTTACCTACTGTTGTCGGGGTTAATGGGCAGCGCAACTTGGCTATTATTTGCCAGTTGGGTGGAGACGGTGACCCAGGCCGGTTTAGTTCTACTGTTGACGTCCTTATCCGTGGCGATCGCCGATGTGATTGTGGATTCGTTGGTGGTGGAGCGAGTTCAAAATGAATCTTTGGCCCAAGTGGGATCGTTACAGTCATTAACTTGGGTTGCAGCGGCGATCGGGGGCATCATCACCGCCTATGCCAGTGGTTTGTTGTTGGAATGGTTTAGTTCCCGCACCATCTTCTTGATTACGGCTATTTTCCCCTTACTAACAGTGGGGGCAGCCTTTTTAATTCGGGAACAATCAACCAATTTTCCTGGCAATGCCCAAGCCCCTAAGCCCAAGGAGCAAATCCAATTGGTGTGGCAGGCTATCCGTCAAAAAGCCATTCTGTTACCCACCCTTTTTATCTTTGTGTGGCAAGCCAGTCCCAGTGCGGAATCCGCTTTTTTCTACTTCACCACCAACGAATTGGGGTTTGAGCCGGAATTTTTGGGACGGGTCAGATTAGTAACCAGCGTGGCGGGTTTAGTCGGTGTCGGTATTTACCAAAAATTTTTAAAGACCCTACCGTTTCGCGTCATCTTTGGCTGGAGTACGGTACTCTCCAGTGCCCTAGGTATGACCACATTAATCCTCGTCACCCACGCCAATCGGGCGATCGGCATTGACGACCATTGGTTTAGTTTGGGGGATAGTGTGATTTTGACAGTCATCGGGCAGATAACCTTTATGCCCATTTTGGTCTTGTCCGCCCGCATCTGTCCCCCGGGCATCGAAGCGACCTTTTTTGCTTTACTAATGTCGGTGATGAACCTATCCGGGGTAATGTCCTTTGAGTTAGGCTCTTGGTTAACCCATATCCTGGGCGTTACAGAAACGGAGTTTAAGAATCTAGCTTTGTTGGTCTTGATTACCAATTTATCAACCCTGTTGCCCTTGCCCTTTTTAGGGTTATTGCCCAAGGGCGATCCCCAGGATGATATCGATTTGTCAAGGAAACCCAAGCCCCCTTTACCCGTGGCCGAAGTGTTTGAGCCCCATCCGGTGGGAACCTTGAGCGATCAAAAATTTTTACCGGAATTGATGCCCGATCGCCGTCGTTGAGGCCCTTTAGGAACGATTTAAGCGTTGTAACTCAGCCTGTAACGCTTCCACCTGTCGCCGTAAGCTTTCCACATCTTCTCCCTCAGGCTTTTTAACATCGTTTACCACCACGCTGGTCGGTTGCTCCTCCGTTTCACTGTCATCGGAGACAATTTCAATGCGGCGGGGACTGCGGCTTTCCTCACTGCCTTGGACAGCGGTTTCCCCTTGGGCTTCCCGAATCAGTTCATCCACATAGCGTCGGGCTTCTTCCGCGTTCATTTCCCCCCGTTCTACTAGGGTGTCTGCCAATTTTTGGGCTTTAACCGTTAATTCTTTAAGGTTTGTATTGGCTTGTTCTGCGGCATAGGAGGCAATACCAACGCCTAAATACAGCGCTTTTTTGACCAAATCCTGCATACAATTTCTTCCGAAAAACAATGCTTTCATTGTAGGACGGGCTTCAGAATTTTGACCCCTGCAATCCCCGGAAGAAGATCGCCGCCGCCGAGGACGGGTAAAATTAAAGTCCGGAAAAAACCGTTAAGTCCCCTTATTGCACCTGAGAAAGAAACAGCGGAGGAATTGATCCTATTTATACGCCCCCCCTTGCCCGTTTAATTGAACAATTACAACGTTTACCCAGCGTGGGGCCAAAAACCGCTCAACGCTTAGCTTTGCATATCATCAAACGACCTGAAGCAGAAATCCAAGATTTAGCCCAAGCCCTGCTAGATGCCAAAAAGCGGGTGGGGCAATGCCAAATTTGTTTTCATTTATCCGCTGAACCCGTGTGTGATATCTGCCGCCACCCAAAGCGTGATAATAGTACGATTTGTGTGGTTAGTGATCCCAGGGATGTGATTGCCCTGGAAAAAACCCGCGAATATAAAGGCAAATATCACGTACTAGGGGGGGTCATTTCCCCTATGGATGGCATCGGCCCAGAACAGTTGACCATTCAACCGCTAATTAAGCGGGCTAGTGATCCCAGCATTAAAGAAGTGATTTTGGCGATTAGTCCCAGTGTGGAAGGGGAAACCACTACTCTCTATTTGGGGAAATTGTTGCAACCCTTTACCAAAGTTACCCGCATTGCCTTTGGACTACCGATGGGGGGAGATTTGGAATATGCCGATGAAGTTACCCTGGCCAGGGCGTTGGAAGGGCGGCGGGAATTGTAACGACTTGTACGCTGGGTTTTGCTGCTGGGCAAACGCATCCTCAAGCGGCAAGAATTTTGAAAAGGCAATGATTGTCCCATCCAGCCTTAGGGTGTTTTGCCTGAGAGGATGTCTGAGAAGTGTTCTACTGGAGTAAGTGTAGGACTTATATATGGCTAAGGGTGGGTGAAAATAGAAAGAAACAAAGCCAAAAACTACTGCTCAGAAAACAATGCGTGAATCATATCCAACCGACCTGAATGATGAACAATGGAAACTCATTAAACCCAGTTTTCCAGAGGCTAAACTAGGGGGACGACCTCGTAGTGTAGACCTTCGGGAAGTGGATTTACTGGGCTTCTATTCGTTTTTTTTGTTCGACGGTTAGCTTGAACACTAGACATCTCCAAGGCTTACAAACCTTTCATAGCAAGCTTTTCCGTGTTGTATTAATAAAATAGCTCTGTGGCTGAGATGCCTATTCCTCGTTCTTAATTCAATTTCACCAAAAAATTATGGGGGTAAAAAAATGAATTCTTTTTTTGCTAGATCCTTTACTTCATAAGACTTACAGGGTTTAGATAATATTATGGAGATGTCTACTGACTTTTTAGGCATCTTCTAAGCTCGCTGTGACACTTGCTGTAGAGGGTATCAAACTGGAAAGGATAACCCTTTTGAAACAGCCTCTTAAATGTCAAAAATGTAGACAAAATTTAAAAGAACATCTACATTTTCAATGGTGACGAATGGAGTTCCCAAGAAAGAAAGCGTTCTATTGCTTGGGTTGAAGCTAAACTGACTGAGAGAAGTCGCGCCAAAACCAGAGGCGCTG
>JBJOGT010000135.1:0-4672 GCA_046048115.1 Cyanobacteriota bacterium
CGACGGATTCGGTTCTATTGTTAACTCAATTGGGTTACGGCAAACGATTAAATTTAAACACTGTCCGTTTAGGCAGCTTTGGTGATTTAGGCACAACGGTAATGCAATTTACCGATAAACAAGATCATTTATTGCTAATGTCCCCCATGACAGATTCACCCGTTATGACTTTGAGTAATCAGCAAAAATCTTATATCATTCAACCCCACCAGTTTCAAGACTGGGGCAAAGATGGAACAGGGGATTTATTGGTTGAATTATCCGATCAGGAATGGTTACAAAATTTTATTGCAAATATAATGTGATTACCCCATTTTAAGAGGTAAACAATGGACACTACAATGACGGTGGCTTCCTATCTCGGCGATCGCCTTAGGGCGTTTAATGTCGGCCATGTTTTTGGGGTACCGGGGGATTACGTGTTGGGGTTGATGGATGAATTGATCAATAGCCCCGTGGAATTAGTTTGCACTTGCAATGAATTAAATGCTGGCTATGCCGCCGATGCCTATGGCCGGGTGCGGGGCATGGGGGCGGTGTGTGTCACCTATGGGGTGGGGGCATTTAGTTTGATCAACGCCGTGGTGGGAGCCTATGCTGAACGGGTTCCTTTAGTGGTGATTAGCGGTGCCCCCAGTCGGGCCAATCGCCACTCCCATCTCCTGTTGCACCATACGACGGGGGATTTGAATTTACAAAGCAAAATTCTTGAGCAAGTCACGGTGATGGCCGTTGTCATCAATGATGCGAGTCAAGCAGCCCAAAAAATTGATCAAGCGTTGGCGGCCTGTGCCCATTACCGTCGTCCCGTTTACATTGAAATTCCTACCGATATTGCCCAACAACCCTGTCCAGTGTCTTCCATTTCCCCAGGGGTTACTGAAAAGTTAACGGATTTTGACGCCTGTGCTGAAGCGGTTCAAGAGGCGATCGCCCTCCTAAGCCAGGCCCAATCCCCTGTGATTTTGGCGGGGGTGGAATTCCATCGTTTTGACCTCGAAGACAAATTATTAAAACTATTAGAATTAACGGGTTTTCCCATTGCCACAACCTTATTGGGTAAATCCTGCATTGCCGAAACCCATCCCCAATTTATTGGTACTTATGTTGGAGCCCTCAGCCGCCAAGCTGTCCGGGAAGGGGTAGAAAACGCCGATTGTGTGCTGTGTCTAGGGGCAATTATGTCCGATATGAATTTAGGGGTTTACACTGCCAAACTGGAAGAACAACGCTTAATTAATGCCAATTCTGAAAAAGTCAAAATCAAACACCACTATTACCAACCCGTCTATCTGGGGGACTTTTTGGATGGGCTTTGTCAAGGGTGGCATGACTCCCCCCGCCAAGATTTGACGATTATTCCCGCCGCTTCGTTATTATCGGAACCCCTCGCCCCCACCGCTGAACAAACACTAACCAATGCCTATTTTTACAAACGGCTCAATCATTTTTTAACTGAAACTAGCGATCTTCAATTGGTTATTTCCGATACGGGGGATGCCATTGTGGCCACCATGGATTTGATCATGCCCCAGGCTGCTGAGTTTATCGGCCAAGCCTTCTACCTTTCCATTGGTTATTCTATCCCCGCTTGTTTGGGGGCCAGTTTGGCCGCTCCCGATCGACGGGCGATCGCCATTGTGGGGGATGGGGCTTTTCAGATGACGGCACAGGAATTGTCATCCATTATTCGCCACCGGTTACACCCGATTATTTTTCTGATCAATAACGACGGTTACACCATTGAGCGAGTCATCCAAGACAATATTTACAACGACCTCCAACCCTGGAATTACCATCAATTACCCCAGGTGTTTGGTGACTGCTGGAGTTGTGAAGTCCGCACGGAAACGGAGTTAGAAACCGCCCTAGAAAAAGCCCGCCATCATCTCACGTCTCCGGCATTTATTGAGGTGCATTTAGGTCGATTTGATTGCTCCCAAGGGTTGAATCGGCTGGGCGCAGCCCTGAAATCAATGAATAGCCATTGATGGACGATGGATCCCCCCCTAATTGTTAAGGATTTCGGTGAAACCCCCACAGATTCCGTCAAACCAGTAAACTTGCCATAGGAACCACTTTCAATGTGTCTGGGAGGCGAGTGTGGACGATAGTTACCAAAGCTACATCAATCGGGTTGCGCCCCAAACCTTGGCGATCGCCTATGAACAACAACTCGCCAACGCCCAAGGATCGCCCAAGTTCGAGCAAAAACAGCCCGTGCCCTTTCCGGGTTTTAGTTTGGTGACGCCGATCGCCGCCGAAGACCCAACAAACCAAGGCTTTTACCACCACCTTGCCACAGTGCAAGAATGGGTAGCCAAGATTTTGGGCGATCGGTTTATTACCATTCCCGCCAGTAGTCTGCATTTAACCGTTGCTGATCTGATTTGGGATGGTCCCTACCAGGAGTTGCGTCGCCAAAACCCCGACTTTGAAAAGAAGCTCTGCGCCTGTGTCCAACACAGCTTTGCCGATTGCCAACTACAAGAAATTCAATATAAAAATTGCCAGTGGCAGATTTTAGGCATTTTAATTCTGCCCCGATCCTTAGGGGTTGTCCTGGCCCCCCAACAGGAAAGTGATTATGATCCCTTGATGATGGTGCGTCGGGTGGTTTATCAAAATTCCACCTTGATTGGCTTGGGCATCGAACAGCAATACCGCTACACAGCCCACATTACCTTGGGTTACTTCGATGGGGCGATCGAGCAATTGGCAGACCCCAAAACCCTTAGCGAACAACTCAGCCAGATTAACGATCAGTGGCTAGAGTCAGAACCGCAAATCCTCAACATTCATAGCATTGAGTTGCGTTACTTTAGCGATATGACCTGCTTTACACGCCAACCCTACTATCCGGTTTTAAACGCTGAAGCATAACACCCATGGCTGTCGGTTCGCTGATTTTTCCTAGTGTTTAAGGATTTTATCAAAACACCATATATAGCGCTTAACCTGCTCCACGGCAGTTTAGACTGGGCTGATTTTTCTTCCCGGGGAACCAATCTACATTGGGGCTTACTTGTCAATATCTTTTGGCGATCGCTCCAGGTCTTATTTTGCCGTTGACAATTCCAAAAGCGTTCCTAAAATAAGCGAACCGACAGTTAGGTCCTCCATGTCCGTGATTGGCACTCATTTTTATGTCTCTCTTCCAGAGCTTGGATCGCCTGACCCGTTTGCCAAGTAGCGCTTATTTGGCGATCGCCACCGTAATATTTGCCGCCTCTAATTCCATTACCCGCAAAATTATCGAAATTGGTGAAGAAAATTTGATTAACGGCCACAACCCCATTTCCCCCTGTAACGTTCTGTTTGTGGGTAATGTTTGTGCCTTTGCCCTGCTACTGCCGTTATGTTATCAACAATGCCGTCCGGGAGTAATTCAAACATTAACCCGTAAAGATTGGGGGTTATTGATTCTTGTGGCAAGTCTGTCGGGGGCATTGGCACCGGCTTTAGTGTTTACCGCTTTGGGATTAACCCCGGTGGCTAATGTGGTCTTGTTAAGTCGCCTTGCCCCGCCGTTAGAATTACTGTTTAGTTATTTACTCCTGGGTGCCGTCCTCAATCCCTGGACGATCGCCGGATCGTTACTGTCCCTTTTGGGGGTGGCCCTCACCCTACTATTAGACCCCAATATGCCCCTCCACAATCCGCCCCAGATGTTGATGGTGGGTCGGGGGGAAATTCTTACCCTAGGGGCGGCCTTCGTGACCGCTTTAGCCAATGTCTCCAGCAAGGCGGGGTTACAATCCATTCCCACTGGCTTTTTCTCGATCTTCCGCAATCTCGTCGGGGCAATAATTTTTTTCGTGCTGGCGATCGCCCTATTTGGCACGGATCACTTCCAAGAAGCCACCGCACCCTTTTTGTGGGGCTGGATGGTTCTCTATGCGTTAGTGATTGTGGTCATGGGCCAATTTGCCTGGTTTGTTGGCATCAAAAACGCCCCCCTTAGTACTATTGCCGTTGCCAATGCCGGTAGCCCCCTGATCGCCATTGCCATTGCCTTTTTGTTGTTAGGAGAAGTTCCCACCCAAGCCCAATATATGGGGGGTCTGGTCATTTTTATCGGCATTCTGATCGGCCTCAAAGGTCGTGATCAGAGCACTCAGGCAACGATGGGGCAACCCCTCAGCCCCGGTAAATTGCTGAGCCTTGTGCCAGGGTTTAAAGGCCTGTAAACCGTTAACTTACCGCCCTGGTAAACCCACATACCAAAAATAGGTCACCATCGGAATTAGGGTCGCCAGTGCCAGTAACACCACCACCCAGACCGTGGCACTTTTATCATCGGTTTCCTCAGCAGTGGCAAAGGTGCCCTCCAAACTAATGGCTTGCACCGTGGGCGGGCCAGGATCACTCTGTCCAGACAACACCGCACTCAAGCGTTTATCCGCCTCGATCAAGGCCTGATTGTACTTTGCCCCATCTTTTAACGGCACGGCGATCGTTTCCCGCAAGAGGCTATCAGCAATATCTTCCGTTAGTAAGGCTTGGGCCGTTTCCCCTTGCTTGAGGGCAGTGCTATTGGTTAACGTATCTAATACCAACAAGGTTTGATTGCTTTGGGTTTCTGCATCGGGATACCAGCGGTTAAATAATTGATCCGCAAAACCCTCAATGGTATTGTCAAAATCTAAACGGCGAATCACCACGAAGCGCA
>JBJOGT010000136.1:0-2748 GCA_046048115.1 Cyanobacteriota bacterium
CCGTACGACAGCGGGGGGGATTTTGAGCCATGCCTTTAACCAGGCCCAGCCGATTTTGGACGGTAATGTGAAACGGGTTTTAGCCAGATTAGTGGCCTTAGCCGTTCCCCCTAATGAGGCACTAACAGATCTCTGGGACTTATCGAGTCAATTGATTGATCCCCACCAAGGGCGCGACTTTAACCAGGGGTTGATGGATTTGGGGGCTACGGTGTGTACCAGGGCAAAACCAAGCTGTGGTATCTGTCCTTGGCAGGGGGACTGTACCGCGTACAATGAGGGCTTAGTCCATCAAATTCCCTTGCGAAAAATGTCCAATCCGTTACCCCATAAGCATATCGGTGTCGCTGTGATTATCAATGATCAGCATCAATTTTTAATCGATCGCCGTCCCAATGAGGGCTTGTTGGGGGGATTATGGGAATTTCCGGGGGGCAAAATCGAACCGGAGGAAACAGCAGAAGCTTGTATTGTGCGGGAAGTGCAAGAGGAAATCGGTATTGGGGTAAAAGTGCTGCGACCGTTGATAAGCCTGGATCACGCCTACACCCACTTCAAAGTTACTCTCCATGTTTATGTGTGTCGGTATTTGACCGGGGAACCCCAGGCGATCGCCTGTGAGGAAGTGCGCTGGGTAACGTTGGCGGAGATGGAGCAATATCCCTTTCCGAAAGCCAACAGTAAAATCATTGCAGCGCTACAAAAGGAATTTGCCTAAAACAGTGTTCCGTTGTTCTGGACAATAAACCCTAGTCAGGGTACCAAAACATGCCCTTAATTCCCTCTGGATCGAGGACAAAGCCCAAACGACGGTAAAAATCCACTACCTGGGGATCGGCAAACAACGTAATATTACTAATATCCGAATGGCGCAGTTTACGGATAATGTACTCCATTAGGGCTTTACCTAAACCCTTACTCTGCAAACTAGGATGAATGACCACATCCCACACGGTGGCGTTAAAAGCATGGTCGGAGGTGGCCCGGGCAAAGCCCACTAAGCGACGGCGGTTACCTTTGATTTCCCACATGGTCACCACCAGAAAACTGCATTCTACTGCCTTTTTGACCTTGCGAATGGGACGCCGTGCCCAGCCCACAGCATCACAAAGTTCTTCAAGTTCATAGAGATCAATTTCCCGATCAGTACTAAAAAAGACGCGGGATTGGTCATCTGCTTCTGTCAAGAATTCTTCTGTGCCAGTCGTACCTAGGGGGGCGGCATTTGCAGAGTCGGGATTAAAAAAACGTTTCCAAAAAACCATGCCGTTGGGCGTTCAAAAAACAAGCTTGGGCGCGGAAGTCGGGCGATCAGCAGAGAAAGACTTCGTTGACTAAGACCTAGTATACGCTGTCCGTTCTCCCTTGCGTCAGATTGACCCCGGAATAACGGCTGATCCATCTAGGGAAGGAGATTAACCTTTAGAATAAACGTCGTTTGACCGGTTTAGCCTGGCTAGGCACAGGCTTTTTAATGGGGGGATTGCCGCTCTTATTGTCGCTGCTGGGTGGTTTTTTCCGAAAGGGTTTGCGAGCGGGGCCGTGACGTTGCATGGGACCTAAATCGGTGGCGTGCTCTAAAATGAGCTGATCTTTGCGTAGGCTGGTTTGGATATCCCAAAAATGTCGCAGTGGGCGATCGCAGACGGTGCCATCGGCATTTTTGAGTACGCCATGAATTTTGACTTTGAAAAATAAGGGTCGTTTACTGGGGGGTTTGGGGGACTGGCGAATTTTTACGATAATACTTTCCCTGGCCTGGGAAACGAAAACCACTTCCCCTCGGATTGAAAAGTAGGGTTGATCGGTTTTGGGGGGGGGGAGGGTTTGATCGTTGGGGGAACTGGTTAAACCTGGGCCAAGGCTTTCGGGTTCCCAAATCCCCGCTAACTGAAAATGGAGATGGTCGTCTTTGTCCCGTAGACGGGGATAAACCACCCAAAAATGGGGCTGTTCAAGGCTGGCATGATTTTTCAATAAACTAAATAGCCGCCCTAACAACACAGATTCCACAATGCTGCCGGCATCGGTGGCTAAAATTCCCCGTTGGGAAAACTCACCGCTGGGATAGTAGCGTCCATAAACCAGTCCGATCGCCCGATATTGTTTGGGGTGGCTGGGGGCGGGGATGGGGTGCTGGCGCGGGTGGAGCGAAGGGTCAGGCATGAAGGACTCAATCAGGGTTAACAGGGGCTGGGGACAAATGACCAGCACTACTGGAAAGAAATGTTAAGAACATTCTATCAAGGGACTTTCAATGCCCCCGCGTTGGGTCGTTAAGTCTTGACATGATGGCGGGGAGAGGGGCTAAATTCCGTACAACATTAGGATGACTAATGGGGTTACAAGGGCCAACATGAACGTCAAAGGGGCACCTATGCGAACAAAATCGGTAAAGCGGTAGCCCCCGGGCCCGTAGACCATGGTATTGGTTTGATAACCGATGGGAGTCATAAAGCTATTGGACGCGGCAAAGGTGACCACAAACATAAAAGCCAAGGGTTCATAACCCAGGTTTTTTGCCACTTGGACGGCGATCGGTAACATCAAAACCACGGTGGCACTGTTAGAAAGGATTTCTGTTAACAGGGCCGTGGCCAGATAGAACATCAACAATAGGCCATAGCCCGATAGTTGTCCGCCAAAATCGGCCAAGAAGGTTGCTAGCCATTGGGTAGTGCCGGAGTTTTCCATGGCGGTGCCCAAGGGAATTAACCCTGCTAGTAAGAAAATAATGTCCCAGCGCAC
>JBJOGT010000137.1:0-3951 GCA_046048115.1 Cyanobacteriota bacterium
CCCGATACTTCCCCAATTTTGATCACATCCCCTAAAGCGTACTGATCTTCCGACAAAATAAAAAAGGTTTTAATAAAATCTTGCAAAACATTTTGTACGAGGAATGCCAAGCCAGCAAGAATGATTAGGGCAAAATAAAGGGCATTAATAAAATAACAAAAGGAAATAAAGCCCAAAATCACAATCAAATAAATATTGAATTGTTTGACCACCGAAAAAATACTGAGGGCGCGGGGGGTAAGACGGGGGTAATAGAGACCCTTCTCCCGGATAATATCGATGGTTCGTGCCAAGATTAGGCGACAGATGCTGTCCATCAAGGGTTTAGATAACCAAATGCCCAGGGAAATGCCGATGAAGACAAGGGGAAACCGTAATAACCAGTCTCCAATGCTACGGGTTTGGGGAAACCGGTGTAATATCCAGCCGATCCCTGCACACCACAGACCGATCTGGGTAGCCACCAAAATTGGCCTGAATAGCAACAGGGCTTCAATTTTGCTTTCAACGGAAATTCGAGGCAAGAAGCGGTCATACCATTTCCATTGGGAGCGTTGGGCAAATGTTTCTTGGAATTCGATGGGGAGATCGGGGTTTTGTTGTTGATCTTCCTGGGAATTCAATAACGCCTCTCGATACCGTTCCCAGCGTAGACGTTGCGATCGCCGCCAAATTTGTAAGCGTCGTAGTCCCCAACTCAGGATGAACATTGCCGTTGCCAGGGCAAGAATCAGCGGAATTTGACGTTTTTGATAGGCAGGTTGTCGTTCCCGTCGGGCCTGGAGCAAGGCTTGTTGAATAATGTCAGACCATTGGTCCGCTGTTCCTTCGATGGTGATGGGTTCCTCCAATTCCACGTCAGCCGGTGTAACGGTCAATAAATACCTTGGCCCCCAATCTTTATCCGAAGCCACCAACACCGTTTGATTATTTAAAACAGAGGGATCAATGCTCAAGGAATCGGGATCAAAACCATCGTTAACAATTTTGGCCAAGTGATAATCAATGCTTTTCACCCGTCGTTCAATGGGCGATAGTGTATTTCCATCCCCTATCTGGGGAGGCGCTGGTGCCGCAATGGAAAACAACACAGTGCCATCCAGCCTTACCTTGCCAATATCAAGATTGCCCGCTTGACTGACATCACCCAGGGGCACAGGCACCGTTGTCGGTAGGTTGATCAGTTGACCTCTGGCAGGCAAATGGCACTGGATCAACCAAATTCCAGCCCATACCCCACAAAAAATCAAAAAGAAAAAACGTCCCTTGGGGGGCAACAAATGGCGGGCTTTCCACATATTCGGTAGGATTACTGCATTGGGGCTGTCAATGACATCCAGATTATCCTCAGCCGGGGTCATTGGTCTAATAAATTAAAGACAATTTAAAACATTCCCCTGGTCTCCATCACTGGTCAATTTAGAATTCTTTCGACCCAATGCAAACAACCGTTGAAATTACCGTACAAGGGACGGTGCAGGGCGTTGGTTTTCGTCCCTTCGTGTATCGTTTGGCGACCCAGATGGGCCTTAACGGTTGGGTCAATAATTCAACCACGGGGGCAACGGTGGTCATTACGGGAGACGCTGAGGCGATCGCCGTTTTTAGGAAACGATTGCAGAGGGAATTGCCCCCGCCGGGGAAAGTTGAGCGGGTAACGGTTAATGATCGAGTCTTAGAACTTTTCGATGATTTTCAGATTCGCCCCAGTAGTGATGGGGAAAAAACAACGGCTATTCCACCGGATTTAGCCCCCTGTCCCCACTGTTTAGCAGAATTATTTGATTCTAGGAATCGCCGTTACGGTTATCCCTTTATTAACTGCTCCCACTGTGGCCCCCGCTATAGCATTATCCAAGCCTTACCCTATGACCGTCCCCACACCACCATGGCGCAGTTTGTGATGTGTCCGGACTGTCAACGGGAATATGACGACCCCGGCGATCGCCGTTTCCATGCCCAACCCAATGCCTGTCCCCGCTGTGGCCCCCATCTAGCATTTTGGGATCGGGAGGGCAACGTTTTAGCGGAACGGAATCATGCGTTACAGATGGCGATCAATGATTTAAACGCAGGCAAAATTTTAGCCATTAAAGGGGTTGGCGGTTTTCATTTGTGCTGTGATGGAACGAATTTTACGGCAGTACAAACTTTGAGAGAGCGTAAAAAGCGCCCCGATAAACCGTTGGCAGTCATGTATCCCAATGGTGACTTAATTGCCCAAGATTGTGAGGTATCAAGCAGCGAATTGAAATTATTACAATCTAACGCTGCCCCGATTGTTTTATTGCGTAAAAAAAAGACGTTAACATTAGCTAATAACATTGCGCCGGCCAATGGCGAAATTGGCGTCATGTTACCGCCGACTCCCTTACATTATTTGTTATTAACCCCATTGGAAAAACCCATTGTTGCCACCAGTGGGAATATATCTGGAGAGCCGATTTGTATTGATAACCAAGAGGCTTTCAGCAGATTAAATTCCATGGTTGATGGCTTACTTGTCCACGATCGCCCCATTGTCTGTGCCATCGATGATTCCGTGGTCAGAATAGTCCAAAATACGCCCCTTTTCCTACGGCGATCGCGGGGTTATGCACCGTTGCCCATCCCCTTACCTAAACCGACAACCAAACCGTTATTAGCTGTGGGAGGCTATTACAAAAATACTGTGGCGATCGCCAACAAGGATCAAGTCTATATAAGTCAACATATCGGTGATTTAGACTCATTGCCAAGTTATCAAGCCTTTGAAAAGATCATTGATCATTTAAGGGACTTATATGACTTTAAGCCAGAAGCAATTATCTGTGATAGCCATCCTGATTACCTCAGTCATCAATACGCGACCCAGCAAACACGACCTGTTGAGTTTGTTCAACATCATTACGCCCATATCCTCGCTGTGATGGCAGACCAGCAAGTAAAAGAGCCAGTTTTAGGTATTGCTTGGGATGGTACGGGCTACGGTTTAGATGGCACAATTTGGGGCGGTGAATTTTTACGCTTAACGGATAAAACTTGGCAACGGGTGGCCTATTTTCGTCCCTTTCCCTTATTGGGGAATCAACGGGCCATTCAAGATCCCCGCCGTATTGCGTTAGCTCTGCTGTGGGAAACCTTTGGGGAACAGTTACCAGATAAAATTACTAAACAATTTTCGGCCTTACATTTACCGTTATTAAAACAGCTTTGGCAACGAAAAACATCGCCCTTAACTTCGAGTGTTGGCCGCTTATTTGACGGCGTGTCTGCTTTATTACAATTAGTAACCACGGTAAGCTTTGAAGGACAAGGGGCGATCGCCTTAGAATCCCAAACAATGAAGCAAGAAAATCCTGCGATCTATGCCTACGGGTTAGAGACTGTTAACCATCAGACCGTGCTTGATTGGCGACCCATGATCAAGGCGATCGCCATGGAAATTTCCACCCAAGAAACCCCAATCGCCTCCATTGCTAGCCAGTTTCACCATACGTTAATCGCAATGATGATTACCATCGCCCAACAACAACAGCTTAGGCATATTGTGTTAGGTGGGGGCTGTTTTCAAAATCGTTATTTATTAGATCAAGGGATTACAAGCTTGAAACAAGCCGGTTTTACGCCTATCTGGCCAAACCATATTCCCCCCAATGACGGAGGACTCTGTTTAGGGCAGTTATGGGCTAAAATTCATCCCCGCCAATATCAAACCTTCTGCTAACGGCGGTAATCCCCCTGGAGGAAATTGCCTTGGGGGTTCTTAAACCGATATTCCACAGGTTGAAGAAAGGGGTAGTCATCTGAATGTAATGATGACACAGAAACCTTATCTGTTATGGGATGTAGACTTATGGGTACCTCGATTAATCCCCAAAAACAAACCCATTAACTATAAGCTATAATAAGGGAAGAGACATGGAGAAAACAATGCTAGAACTAAAAAAACGCTACGAAAAGCTTGAAGAA
>JBJOGT010000138.1:0-4085 GCA_046048115.1 Cyanobacteriota bacterium
ACTCCTCGTTATAAACGATCGCCGTTGAGAAGGCAGAATCTTCCTCCACCTCCTCCGCTTCATGGTCAAAACTGTCTGGGCCATCGAATCCAGCATTGGCCAACAAATTCTCAAAATTCAACGGATCGACATAGGTTTCTCCCACCGATTGAACCGACTGCACAGGCATCTCGGGCATTGGGCCTACCTTCAGCGGATCTAGCTCTGATTCCGTCGTTAAATTCATGACATGGTAACTGGCCTTCGACTTATTGCCAAACCGGATCACATCGCCGTGTTCCAACTCATGGGACAAACAATACTGACCATTGACAACCACCCCATTGGTACTGCGCTTTCCTTGGAGATTGCCATCAATCAGTCGATAGGTATAGTGATGATTTTGGTAATCATTAACCCGAATTAAGGTGGCATGGTGACGGGATACCTGTCGGTCATAGATCGGAATGGCACTATTGGGATCCCGGCCAAGATCGTAAGTATTTTCTTCTAACGAAACAATACGGCGCGATTTTTGATCCTCAATGACAAGGATATGGCGGACAATGGTGTCGTTACTCATTGGTGGCGCAGCTCAACAGAGAAAGAGGGGAAGAGTCAACAAAATTTTAGATGGGAAGTCACCTGGACAGATCAGGTAGGATTCAGCCCCATTAGTAACACAATCAGACTTAGGCTAATAACATGATCGATTAAAATTAATACAAATTACGCATCCCCCAGGGGCTTCCTAGGCGATCGCCATCAGTCCCAATCCTAGATGTCTTAAAACTAGCAAGAAAAGAATCGAATGTCCCTTGTTTTTTTGTCCCGCTATAGGACTCTTAACGAAGAAGCTTTATAATTTAGGCGGATAAGCAATGGAGCGAGCCAACAAGCCACCAACTAGGGCACTCTGGTTAACCCCCTGATGACTGCCTGGGTCAGCCATAACTTGATCCTATGCCAAATATAATTGTCTAATTTTTTCGTCGTGAGGAGAGCATTAACCCTGTGTTTGTCTTAACTGGTTACGAGTACTTTCTCGGCTTCCTTGTGATTTGCAGCTTAGTGCCGATTTTAGCCCTAACCGCCTCTAAACTATTACGACCCAGAAATGGTGGCCCCGAGCGGCAAACAACCTATGAATCCGGCATGGAACCCATCGGCGGTGCCTGGATTCAATTTAATATTCGTTACTACATGTTTGCCCTTGTATTTGTCGTTTTCGACGTAGAAACAGTATTTCTTTACCCTTGGGCGGTTGCCTTTAGCCAGTTAGGCCTGTTAGCCTTTGTAGAAGCCTTAATTTTTATCGCCATTCTTGTCGTAGCCCTGGTTTATGCCTGGCGAAAGGGAGCGCTGGAATGGTCTTAAGCGCCAGGATATCATCACCAACCGTCACCGAATTTGACTTGCCCTTACGCTTTCGTAAATTTCCTGAACCTTGAATATGAGTCCCATCCCCCCCAACCTCACTGACCTCCAACAAGCTGCCACTGCCCGCATTCTGAACCCTGCCAGCCGCAGCCAAGTGACTCAGGACTTGTCGGAGAACGTTATCCTGACCACCGTTGATGATCTCTACAACTGGGCAAAATTGTCTAGCCTCTGGCCCCTGCTCTACGGCACCGCCTGTTGTTTCATTGAATTCGCCGCATTGATCGGTTCACGTTTTGATTTTGATCGTTTTGGTCTCGTGCCCCGGTCTAGCCCCCGTCAAGCAGATTTAATTATCACTGCGGGGACAATCACCATGAAAATGGCCCCCGCCCTCGTGCGTCTTTATGAAGAAATGCCTGAGCCCAAATATGTGATTGCCATGGGGGCTTGCACCATTACGGGGGGGATGTTCAGTAGCGATTCCACTACGGCAGTGCGTGGGGTGGATAAATTGATCCCCGTTGATGTTTATATTCCCGGTTGCCCTCCCCGCCCCGAAGCAATTTTTGACGCTATTATTAAACTCCGCAAAAAACTTGCCAATGAGTCTATTCAGGAACGGGAATTGATCCAGCAAACCCATCGTTTTTACAGCACCCCCCACCAGATGAAAGCCGTTGACCCCATTCTAGATGGCAAATATCTACAGCAAAGCACCCGTAATACTCCCCCCCGGGAATTAACAGAAGCCATGGGCATGCCTGTGCCTCCTGCTTTAGCAACCTCTCAACAAAAGGAGCAATTAGATCGTGGCTGAGGAAATAACCCCTACCAACCAAGACGTCTCCCCCCCAGAGACGGCCATTACCCCGGTGGGACCCACCTCCACTTGGTTAACCAATAATGGCTTTGAGCATGAGAGTATCGCGCCCGATCACCTAGGGGTGGAAATGATTGGCGTAGAAGCCGATTTGCTACTTCCTTTATCCACGGCGCTCTATGCTTGTGGGTTTAATTATCTGCAATGTCAAGGGGCTTACGATGAAGGACCCGGTAAGCCTTTAGTCAGTTTTTATCACTTGATTAAGTTGACCGACAGCCCAGAACCACCGGATGAAGTACGGATTAAAGTTTTCTTACCAAGGGAGAACCCCATCCTACCTTCGGTGTACTGGATCTGGAAAGCCGCCGATTGGCAAGAGCGGGAGTGCTATGATATGTTCGGCATTATCTACGAAGGTCATCCTAACCTGAAACGGATCTTAATGCCGGAAGACTGGATAGGCTGGCCCCTGCGAAAGGATTATATTTCTCCAGATTTTTATGAATTGCAAGATGCCTATTAACCCGTAGTTGGTTGGTAATTCTTCCCAAGCCCGTTTTTGTTCATTAGCAAAGCGGGCTTATTATTTCTGGCTGTAGACATAAAAATACCTGCCATAGTATTCGAGGGCAGGTAAGGTAAGGTCTAAAATCTCTTCTTGTCTACTAGAAATGGCGAGAAAGTTCAGCCCGCAGCAATAGTGATTTCAGTTTGCCAATGGTTTTAGTCAATAATAATTATTCAGCAACAGCGGGATAAACACTCACTTTGCGGCGACTTTTTGTTTTGTATTCAAATTTGACAACGCCGTCAATCAAAGAATACAAGGTGTCGTCACTACCGCGACCAACGTTTTGTCCTGGGTGTAATTTGGTGCCCCGTTGACGAACAATGATGCTGCCAGCGGTGACGGATTGACCGCCAAATCGTTTAACCCCTAAACGTTGGGCATTTGAGTCGCGCCCGTTGCGGGTACTACCGGTTCCTTTTTTATGGGCCATGGTTTTTGATTACTCCTGCAAATTAAGGTTGGTAAGAATGGGTCGTAACAATATTAGTGGGTAATTAATGGGTAGATAATTTTATTCTACCGAGGCGGGGATGGGGTCGCTGCTGGATAAATCCGTAGTGGCGATCGCCGTGCCATTAACTGAAATGGACTTAATCATTAAGCGAGTTAACTCTTGGCGGTGACCCCGTTTCTTGCGGGTTTTCTTTTTCGGTTGCATTTTGTAAACAATTACTTTGCGACCCCGACGATGGGAAAGAATTTCTCCTTCTACCGTTGCCCCTTCCACATAGGGTTGCCCGATGGTGACGGTGTCTCCGTCTTTGACTAGCAACACTTTATCAATCACATAACCATCATTAGGTTGCCCATCAAGATGATTAATTTCATAAAAACGACCGGGTTCAACCCGAATTTGGGTTCCCCCAGCTTCAATAATGGCGTAACTCATAATATTTACTGTTTAGATTGCCGTACAGGTATGTATCGCTGGTTGCTTTCGTGGTTAACCATGCTGTCCGAATGACACCAAAAACTAACTTGCCGATACATTTGGGTAATGGTTGCCGTCCTTACCTGATCCGAGCAGGATAATTGACACGCGATCTCTGATTATCGGTAGATAGTCTCCCCTTGTCAACTGTTTATAGTGCTGGCCAGCAATTCCAAATTCAAACGGTAACACAGGATACAGATATTCTCTTGTTTTTATGAAGACGAGAGATATTAAGCTAATCTCTGAGGTTTTTTGCATTCTCTTATCGAATCTCGGTCTCTTAGAGAGTCAGTAACCGGCAAACAAACTTGATCAATCACTAGGTAGAGCATTATGTTGATTCTAACTATCGGCATGAAACCCCTTGCCGGTCAGCATCTCAGGGATTTCGTATC
>JBJOGT010000139.1:0-2606 GCA_046048115.1 Cyanobacteriota bacterium
ATCGCACCTGTGAAACCATTGAAACCCTGCGAACCCTCCGCCATCTCCAGGCCGAATTTGGAGTGGATATTTGCCAAACCTACATCATCAGCATGACCAACGATGCCAGTGATGTGTTGGAAGTGCTACTGCTGGCCAAAGAAGCCGGACTGTATGATCCCGCCACCGCCGCCACCACCGTCCGCATTGTGCCCTTGTTTGAAACCGTCGAAGATTTAAAAAATGCCCCCGGCATCATGGACTCGTTGTTCAAATTACCGTTTTACCGGGCCACCCTCGCGGGCAGTTACCAGTCCCTGGCTGAGTTAGAAGCCCAAGTCTCCGACTTTTACCAAGTCCCCGTCACCCCGGCCTTACTGAATCCAGGGAACTTGCAGGAAATCATGGTGGGCTATTCCGACAGTAATAAGGACTCCGGCTTTTTGAGTAGTAACTGGGAAATCCACAAAGCCCAAAAAGCCCTGCAAGCAGTAGCCCAACAACACCGGGTAATTTTGCGCCTCTTCCATGGTCGGGGCGGTTCGGTGGGTCGAGGCGGCGGCCCTGCCTATAAAGCTATTTTGGCCCAACCCGCTGGCACCATCGACGGACGGATTAAAATCACCGAACAAGGGGAAGTATTAGCATCGAAATATTCCCTACCGGAATTAGCCCTATATAACCTGGAAACCCTTACCACAGCGGTTATTCAAGCCAGCTTACTCAAAAGCAGTTTTGACTTTATTGAGCCCTGGAACCGGATTATGGAAGAGTTGGCCGGAACAGCTCGCAAAGCTTACCGGAGTTTGATTTATGAAGAACCAGACTTTTTGGATTTCTTCTTGTCTGTGACGCCTATTCCCGAAATTAGTGAATTACAAATCAGTTCCCGCCCGGCCCGTCGCAAAGGGGGCAAAGCGGATCTGAGTAGTTTACGAGCCATTCCCTGGGTGTTTAGTTGGACCCAAACCCGTTTCCTGCTGCCGGCCTGGTATGGTGTGGGAACTGCCTTAAAAACCTTTGTGGATCAAGATCCCGTTAAAAATATGAAGTTGCTGCGCTATTTCCATTTCAAATGGCCCTTCTTTAATATGGTGATCTCCAAGGTGGAAATGACCTTATCCAAGGTGGATTTAACCATTGCCTCCCATTACGTCCAAGAACTTTCTAAACCAGAAGACCGGGAACGATTTGATCGCCTGTTTCAACAAATCAAAAAAGAGTATCAACTCACCCGCGATTTGGCTATGGAAATTACCGCCCATCCCCATCTCCTCGACGGCGATCGCTCCCTACAACGGTCAGTGCTATTGCGGAATCGCACCATTGTGCCGTTGGGGCTACTACAAATTTCCTTGCTCAAACGGCTGCGGCAAGTTACTCAGGAAGCCGAAGCAAGCGGGGTGCGCTATCGTCGCTATTCCAAGGAGGAATTACTGCGGGGGGCATTATTAACCATTAACGGCATTGCTGCTGGAATGCGGAATACAGGTTGAGACCTTCAATTCAACCCTGACTTTGAGGTGTGTTCTCAACGAAGGAATGAGGTCTTTAGAGACCGCTGTTGCAACCATTCACAATAAAATCAGCTTAAATTTGCTTAAAATTCCATAATGAGAATTGCTGGCTTTTTTGCCGCCTTTTCGGACTGTCGGTTCGCTGATTTTTCTTCGCGGGGAAGCAAATCACATTGGAGCTTGCTTGTCAATACCTTTTGGCGATCGCTACAAGTCTTATTCTGCCGTTGATAATTCCAAAAGCATTCCCGAAATGAGCAAATGAGCGAACCGACAGTCATTCTCAGCTTTTTCTGCTTTAGACGGTTTTGGAGAGCGTTCAAGAAGATTGCCAAGTCGTGACAGTAACCATTTTACGTTTACCTAACAGTAAAAATTCTAGGAATGGGGTTCTCCAAAGAGCACAAAGGAGCAATTGATTTCTCGCAAAATCTGATCCGTAATCTCGCTCAATGCCACCCCCCCCACCGATCGCCGACGGAAAGACCGCAGCACGATCAAATCAAAAGTATTGGCTGCCCGGATCAGCACCTTTGCTGGATCATCATGGCAAACTACCTTCACCGGATAATTAATATTGGCCTGGGATTGGGTCAGAAATTCCGCTAACTCTGTTTTAAAATCCCGCACTTGGCCACCGGGGGTTAGGAAAGGACAGACATGGAGGAGGGTAATCATCGCGCCATTGGTTTCTGCTAACCGCTGGGTGAATTGAAAGAGTTCTAAGGCCTGGGGGGTCAGGTTTTTAACGGGAAATAAAATCCGGCGAAAGGAGCGGGGATCGGCCAATAGGCGCATGACGGCCACGGGACAGTGGGCTGACCAAAAGACACTGTCAATGGTGCTACCAAAGATTTTAGCCCGCAATCCTAAGGAACGTTCACTCCAACCCATAATGATTAAATCGGCATTTTTCTCCCGGGCTGTGCGGCTAATGGCTCTGGGCACATCATCGTCAATGCGGAGGGACGGAGAGGCTTTGACCTTTAATGTTTGGGTAATTGCCATGGCCTGGTCTAGGAGGGCTTGGTTCTTTTGGAGCCGATGATTCAGAGCCGGATCATCCATGTGGACTGGGGCTTTGGCGATCGCCAGGGGAACAACCTTTCC
>JBJOGT010000140.1:0-2699 GCA_046048115.1 Cyanobacteriota bacterium
AGCCGCCGCCCTCAACAAATTTTTCTTACTATGGGCCGGTCAACCCTTACCCCTAGAACCGGACAAAGGGCTACGCTATACCCCCAACCCCGTTGTTCCCTACCTGGCATTTAGCACTGGGGTTACGGGGGTGGCGGGCTATTACAGTGATGGCAGTACCCAACCTTCATTGACCGGCACCGTTGGGCTATCAGGGCAAATTGGTCACTTTTCCCGCCCTTATTTAGACTACACTGGCTTCAATGTGGCCTATTCCCAGGGCATCCGGGGCGATACCTCTCCATTTTTATTTGACCGTTTTGCCGACACCCAGATCGTTAGCCTCGGCCTTACCCAACAAGTTTATGGGCCTGTGCGTTTTGGGGTTCAGAGTGCCTATAGCATTACCACTAGCAGCGAAATTAGCACCGATTATTTTTTAGAATACAGTCGCCGCACCTATAACCTACAAGTGCGCTACAATCCCCAACTCCAAGTCGGATCTTTTAATTTACGAATTAGTGATTTTAATTGGAACGGCAATCCCGGTACCTTTGAAGGCAGTGATATTCGTCCGGTTATTCAAGGGGTTCCCCGGTGATATGTTCCCGGTATAGAGCAATCAAATGCCCCAATTCCTCTAGCTTGCCCTGGGTTGTTGGGTCAGTATTGTAATCAATAAGCTGACTGAGCGTCTGCTCAAAGTCCCCATCTTCTCCTCCCTGGACTGCAACAATACCACTATCTCCGAGCGGAAACTGGGCCAGAAACTGATGCCATAAAACGCCGAAATTCTGGGGATCAGCCTTAGTGGTTAACAGCGCAATCCATTGCCTAACCAAGGTTTGCCAGGATTGTTGTTGGGCGTAACACTTAGCTAGGTGACCAGACTGTAACGAGGTTTTGACCCTCTGGCGTAGGGACCCCCAATGGATGGGCTTGGGGATGTAGTCCGTGGCCCCAGCATTAAAGGCCTTGTCGATGGACTCATTATCATCTAAGAACGTAATCATTAATATAGGTAGGAATTCAAAGGATTGCAGTTTTCGTAAGGCGCGGCAAAACTCAAACCCATCCATCTCTGGCATCAAGGCATCGAGTAAAACTAAGTTAGGCTGTATGCGGTGGTATTTTTGCAGGCATTCTGCGCCGTTAGTCGCTTCTTCAACTTGATACCCTTCTTTTTTGAGGGAAAGTATCAACAAACTACGAGTAATGGCGTCGTCATCGACTACCAAGATTTTGAAATTCTGTGGTGTGTTGAAATCGATCATAAAGCAGCTCAGTTTGGATGATAATGGGAGCGAAATCCTGAGAGAAAGATAGGCAACCCCAGGGGCAAAATAGATCAATTATGTCGGGAAAATGACAAAAGTCTATACTGCTTATAGAGGAAAATCAGACAGGATGTTTTTTGATCAAAATATCAATTTTCAATGGCTGTCATTCTCTAGGGGGAAATGAAAAGGAGAGGGGAGATTCCCTGACTGCCTTTTTACTTTTAACCGTCTTACTTAACTAAATTGTACGTTTTTTGCGTTAACAAGCCATGGGTCTACGTTCCCTGAAATCATCGGCAACAGGTCAACATAAAGCAAAGCAAGCCTTGAAACGTCGGGGCTGGACTCAAAATGATTTGGCGATCGAGGCGGGGTTATCAACCCGAAATTCGGTTTGGAAATTCTTAACGGGTAGACCGGTAGACCGCACTATTTTTATGGAACTGTGTTTCCAGCTTGATTTGGATTGGCAGGCGATCGCCGACTTGGACGTCACCGAAGATGAGGTAGAGATCGCTAATACCGAAATACTCACAACTGACGCAGCGGAAAGTCTAACCATTGAAAGGATTAAATCCCAGCTCAAACAATATTTTTTAGAGCACGATGGGATTATTACATCCCCCTTTAATTTTACCCAACAATTTAAGTTAGAGAATATTTATACAATTCCCAATAATTTAGCCCAATTAAGCTCCCAAAAATGGTTGGAAGTCAGTGATTTAGAAACATCTCTTTTATCTAGTGCCGAGGACACAAAGGATGCTGTAGAGGTCATTTCAATTTTAGAAACGATCGCCGAAAATCCGAAATTACTAATTTTGGGTAAACCTGGTTCAGGTAAAACCTTACTCTTAAAGTTTTTAGCCCATCACTGTTTTGAAGGAAAGTTATTTGCCGATCGCCTACCGGTTTATTTTTCTGTGCAGGATTTACGGTTTTATCTCCAAGGGCATCAAAATTGGACGATTAAGAATTTCATCGGCGATCGCCTAACATCCTTACTTAACCAATCTAGTCCAAAAGAGGGTTCAGAGAATCTTAACTTGGATGGGCTTGAGAAAATTTTTTTGTTAATTGATGGCTTAGATGAAATTCCCCATGGGCAGCGGGATAATATTTTGAATCAGATGCGGGGACTTCTGAACGATACTCCCAACCTTTGCGTCGTGCTGACATCGCGGATAACGCCCTATACGCCCTTATTCCAAGGGGTAAAAGTGGTTGAATTGGCGGATTTTTCCTGGGAGCAAATTCAAGATTATGTTCAAAAACGTTTCTCATTTGTATTAGGTCACAATAATGAAACTGCACCTCAAAACAAAGCGGCGACCTTCTTGGAATTACTACGCCGTCCTGATCATAAATTAATTCTCAATTTAGCTAAGACCCCAATTTTATTAGAACTAGTTTGTTGTACCTTTCAAGAACGACTAAAGT
>JBJOGT010000141.1:0-2978 GCA_046048115.1 Cyanobacteriota bacterium
GTGGTGGCAGCGCTCGATTTTTCTAGATGCGAACCCTTGCATTTTTTTGTACCATCACTATGAATTATGAATGACGTTTTCTTGTCTGGCCCTGAGTTGGTAAAGGTTTTACACCCGCATTTGTCGCTAAATACGCTTACTTCTTGGGTGGGGAATGGGACTGTCTCCACTAATGACAAGGGGGCGCGGTCTTTGAGGGATACGGCGATCGCCTTGTGTGCCAAGTTTGGTAGGGAGAACGAACGGTTAAAAACAGAGAGGGCATCCAATGACGACCTTAAGGAAGAATTGGAGCGGGCTAAGTTGCGGAAACTGTTGTTAGAGGGGGATTTGATTGAAATAGAGAAGGAAGGGAAGCTTGGGGATTTGATTAGGGCGGATGAGGCGATCGCCGAACTGGATGACGCCTTTGCGAAGGTCAAGGCCAAGCTGATGACGATTCCGAACCGGATGGCGTTAGAGATTGCGGGATTGGATGACCCAAAAGAAATTCAGGATAGGTTAGAGGAAGTGTGTCGGGAAGCATTGGACGAATTGAACCATAGCCTGATGGGGACGGATGAAACGGAAGAGCCTGATTAAACAGAGTAAGGGGCTATCACCCCCGCCAAAATTGACCCCCTCGGAGTGGGCAGATCGCCATCGGTTTCTGTCGGCGGAAGATTCACCGGAGCCGGGGAAGTACAGCACCAAACGCGCCCCGTACCAGAAGGGCATTTTGGACTCTTTGGGGAAGCACCAAAAAATTGTATTGATGTGTAGCGCCCAGGTGGGAAAAACGCTGTGTCAGACCAATGCTTTGGCCTATTGGATTGACTACGACCCCGCGCCAATTCTGTGGGTAGCCCCAACGATTCAAATGGCCGAGGCTACCAGTAAGGAAAAAATACAGCCCATGATTCGGGACACGCCGAAAATTGGGGGGTTGATTGATATAAAAAGCCGCAATTCTGCTAATACGATTTTGCAAAAAAAGTTCCCAGGGGGTCAGGTGACGTTAGCCGGGGCAAACTCCCCATCAAGTTTGGCGTCCCGTTCAATCCGGTATCTGTTAATTGATGAGCTAGACCGTTACCCGTTGACGGTGGGCATTGAAGGCGATCCCTACAAGCTTGCGTCTAAGCGTACTACTGCTTATTGGAACTCTGTCGAGTTTTTGGTTAGCACCCCAACCCTGGCGGGAGTTTCGCGCATTGCCAGGGAATTTGAGTTATCGGATCAGCGCCATTACTATGTGCCCTGTCCCCACTGTGGGCATACCCAACATTTGCAGTGGGAGAATTTAGCCTATGAAGGGAAGGGGACGGATCACCCGAAGCTAGGGGACGATGACTGGATTGGGTACACTTGCGTAGGTTGTGGGACGTTGATAGAGGAAAAATATAAGGCGGCTATGCTCAGGCAGGGGGAATGGAAGGCACATCGGGAGTCAAAGACGGCGGGGTTCCATCTAAATGAATTGTACTCACCGTTCAAGAGTTGGCGGGATACGGCGCTAGATTTTGAGGAAGCTCGCAACGACCCGGCCACGTTCCAGGTTTGGTGGAATACGTCCTTGGGACTACCGTTTGAAGCGGACGAAACGACTAAGTACGACTGGCAAAATTTACTCTACCGGGCGGAGTCGTCGGATTATTCCATGGGGCAAATTCCGGCGGAGGCGTTGGTGTTGACCGCTGGAGTGGATGTCCAAGGCGATCGCCTAGAATGTGCGGTGTTTGGTTGGGGTGAGGGTGAGCAAGCGTTTCTGATTGATTACCAGGTGATTTACGGTGATCCCTTGCAAGATGCGGTTTGGGATGGGCTGTTTGATTTCCTGGGTAAGCAATACCGCCATCCGTTGGGCGGCAAAATTAAAGTGATTCGGGCGGCCATTGACACGGGCTTTGCAACCCATGAAGTCTATGGTCAAATTCGGAAGCAGAAAATAGCGTTGGCGGTGAAAGGGAAAGACGGCGATCGCCAGATTATTGCATCGCCTTCAAAGGTTGAGGTGAATTGGCGGGGGCAGAAAATCAAGCGGGGGATTTCGTTGTATTTGGTGGGGGTGGATACTTGCAAGGCGACCCTGCTTTCCCGCTGTCGGATTGATAGACCGGGGCGGAAATATCTGAACTTGCCCCAGGACATTAGCGAGTATTGGTGCAAAGGGTTTGCCGGGTCGGAAGTGCAGGTCAAAAAGCACAAGAATGGCCGGCCCTATTGGATTTGGGAAAAGCTTGAACAGGTTGCCAATGAACCCCTCGATACCGCTGTCTATGCCTTTGCCGCCGCTGTCCATGCTGGTCTAACCCGTTTCAATTGGGAGAAGTTACGGCGATCGCTCACTGTCAGCGACGAGCCGGAGCCGGAACCCACTCCCACACCAGAAGCCGCGACACCACCCAAACCACCCAAACGCCAACGCCCCCGCCGACCCAACAGCTTTATTAATGGCTTTGGGAATAGTTAGCTATGCCAATTGTTAAAGTGTCACAATGTGGGATGATGGGCTGTGCGATAAGGATATTATTGATTCATGGGGCAAGCGAAACGCCTCGCCCAAACAACTACAAAAGGAATGAAAATATGTACAAAAAGTTTGCGAATGGTAATTATTATAGTTACCAAGTTGGATTGCAAAAGGCTGGTTATACCACCCGTTTTAACCTGTTACAGTGGAGCGTAAACGGAATGGTCAAAGAAAAAAGACTGATCCAAGGGGTACATACAACTAAAGAAATGGAGTCTGCAAAAGCAGAAGCTTATCAAGAGGCATCTTCTTGACCAAAATCCCCGCCAAACAACTACGAAAAGCGGGGACAGTCAAATTATAAACGGCGATCGCCTCTGTCGCTAATCAGGGGCACAATCAAACAACTACACAAAGGTAAAGCGAAATGATGCAAGTATTGTTTAAAGTCGGCGGGCAGTATTTTGAAGTCTTCTCCGCTTATGAACCAAACGGAGAAAAAGGGGCGGAAGTTAAAGCTAAATTT
>JBJOGT010000142.1:0-2725 GCA_046048115.1 Cyanobacteriota bacterium
AATGTCAAAAGTACGAAAAAATCAGAGATCGTGATTTGACAGGTTACGACAGACCGCAGCATCATTTCCCTAGTTGTGGCATTGGGCAGGCGATCGCCAAGGGACGGCAAATCATGGCAAATCGTCTAGGCGTTATTCCAGCATCTCCGGTCCGAACCCAGAACATTAAGGACAGATTATCACCATGACCATCGGCATTTGGGTATTAGGGGATCAACTCTGGTTGGGGCAAGCAGCGTTACAAGCGCATCAGGATAATCCTTCCCAAGTCCCGATTTTAATGATTGAGTCTGCTGAGTTTGCCCGCCAACGGCCTTACCATCGTCAAAAATTGGTCTTGGTCTGGTCGGCCATGCGGCATTTTGCCCAGGAACTAGAGCAAGACGGTTGGTCGGTCACCTATGAAATCAGTGAGGGGTTTCTAACCCCCCTCCAGCAATGGATCGAAACCCAAGGGATTACCCACCTGCAACTGATGACCCCCGGCGATCGCCCCTTTGAAGCCTGGTTACGATCTTTGTCCTTACCCTGTGAACTGACCCTATTGCCCAATAATCATTTTCTCTGGTCTAAGGCTGAGTTTGCCGCCTGGGCCCAGGGACGGAAGCGGTTATTACTGGAGGATTTTTACCGAGAAGGTCGGAGGCGCCGGCAGATTTTAATGGAAGATAATCAACCCCTTGGCGATCGGTGGAATTTTGACCAAGATAATCGAAAACCGCCCAAAAAGAATCTCTCTCCCCCCGTGCCCTTGACGTTTAACCCAGATGCCCTTACCCAGCAGGTGATAGAAAGGGTTAAGGCGCTAAATTTACCGGGTTATGGTCAGTTATCGGGGTTTACCTGGGGAGTCACCCGGATGGAGGCATTGCAAGTCCTTGATTACTTTGTCACTGTGGGTTTAGGTCAATTTGGGACTTATCAAGATGCCATGGTGACGGGGCAACAAACCCTGTGGCATAGCTTAATTTCCCCCTATTTAAATTTGGGATTATTAACCCCCCTGGAAGTCATCGAGGCGATCGCCCAGGCAATGACCACCCAGGCGATTCCTTTGAATAATGTGGAGGGGTTTATCCGGCAGGTCTTAGGTTGGCGGGAATATATGCAGGGACTTTATCAGTGGGTAGGGGAGGACTATGCCCAGCGCAATTGGTTCGACCATGATCTACCGTTGCCAGGATTTTACTGGGAAGCCAGCCGCACCGACATGCATTGCTTAGCCACCGTTTTACACCAAGTGGAAGCCACAGGCTATGCCCATCACATCCAACGCCTGATGGTGCTCAGCAACTTTGCTTTGATTGTCGGGGTGAATCCCCAGGAACTAGAAGCCTGGTTCCACGCGGCATTTATTGACGCCTATGATTGGGTAATGCAAACTAATGTCTTGGGGATGGGACAATTTGCCGATGGTGGCTTGTTGGCCTCTAAACCCTATGCGTCTTCAGCGAATTACATCAATAAAATGAGTAATTATTGTTCCCAGTGCCGTTATAACCCCAAGGCCCGCACGGGGGAAAATGCTTGCCCCTTTAACTATTTCTATTGGGATTTTTTGTACCGACACCGGGATAAATTACAAAAAACAGGACGCATGGGACTCATTTTGGCCAATTTGAAACGCATTGATGCCACAGAGATGTCGGCAATGCAGGCCCTAGCCCAAAACTGGCGATCGCTCCAGGGTGGGACTCAGGTATGAACAGGGGGAAATGGCAGTATTCAATCCTCATTATCGGTGGACTGTTGGGGGGCTGGATCCCTGGTAGTTTGGCGAGCGCCGGGCCGATATTGCCCCCTTACCTGACGAAATTGGGTATTGATGTTGAGGCTTTATCCCAACCGCCCTACCAATTGAGCGGCCATAAAATTGCCCTGGGACAAATGGAGATTGGCAGGCCCGTGCAGTTTCTATGGGACAAACTCGGTCGTTGGCAACCCCCCTATCATCTAGCCGGTATTTTTCACTTAGACCGCATTGCACCCCAGAATCGTTATTTAGAGAGCCATGCGGGGATGGTGGCCCAGGCCATGGTGAGCCAGGATAAACGTTATCCGGGGGTTGCCCCTGGCGC
The DNA here is from genome assembly GCA_046048115.1 of Cyanobacteriota bacterium. Taxonomy (GTDB): domain Bacteria; phylum Cyanobacteriota; class Cyanobacteriia; order Cyanobacteriales; family Microcystaceae; genus Synechocystis. The sequence goes on from JBJOGT010000142.1 coordinate 2,079, forward strand.
CAGACTCCATGCCACAGCAGTAGGCCCCCAATCCCAAAATTTTCAACCCCAACAGTGCTTAGCGGCCCAATTTCTCAGTCAGCGCAACGGCGGCGATGTGCGGGCCATTAACCTCAGTTATGGCGAGTCCTTGGCACGGGATGACCGGGACAATGCCCAACTCGATGGCAATGCGTTGCTGAGTTTATGCTTGGATTGGTTGAGCCAACGGGAAAAAGTCTTATTTGTGGTGGCGGGTAATCAGGGTAAGGGGGGCATTCCCATTCCCACCGATCATTACAACGGTCTAACCATTGCCTATTCAGCCCAGTCTAGATCCCAAGGGTTTTACGACAAACTGGCCTTTGCCAACTTGAGCCAAGAACCTGTGGGCATGGGTAAACGTTTAGTGCAATTAGAAATTAACCAACAGGGACGGCGGGGGGTTAATTTGGTCGCACCGGGGAGTGATTTCACCCTTTATGATGTCAACGGTCAACCGGAAACGGTCAGTGGTAGTAGTTTTGCCGCTCCCTTGGTGACCGGGACGATCGCCTTGTTACAGGAGTTCGGCGATCGCCAGTTATTTCAAAAAGAACCCAATCCCCATTGGACCTTGGCCCATCGACAACCAGAAGTCATGAAGGCGGTGCTCATTAATTCAGCCG
>JBJOGT010000143.1:0-5323 GCA_046048115.1 Cyanobacteriota bacterium
CATTGAAAATGTGACCATGGAAAATATCGACCCATGGGACAAGATCCCTGGTCAACCTCGGTTGCTGCTCCAAGTTAAAGATACGGGCATTGGGATTAGTGCCGAAGAACAGAAACGTCTATTTCAGCCCTTTGTGCAAATCAATAATGCCCTCAACCGCCAACAAACTGGAACGGGGTTGGGCTTAGCCCTAGTCAAGCAAATTGTCGATTTACACCAGGGCAATGTGGGGGTCGAAAGTGCATTGGGCCAGGGGAGTTGCTTTACGGTTTCCCTACCGCTACGCTTTCAAGGGATGACATCATTACAGCCTTCCTTTGACTGCACTAAGGTTCTCCCTTTCCCGAGCAGTGCCTGTGTAACCGAGGCCTATTCCCCCTTGGTTTTATTGGCACAAATGAATTCCGACAACCGCCAAACCCTGCTTACCTACCTCAGTGCCCGTCGTTACCGTGTGATCACCATTGAGGATGACAAAGGGGCGATCGCCTTGGCAGAAAATCACAAACCCGACGTTATTGTCATGGACATTCCCACACCAGGAAGTCATGATCTAGAAGTTGCCCATTTGATTCGCACCCACCCCACCCTATCCCACGTTCCCATTGTGGCGATGACGCCCCGGACTGTTCCCATTGATCAAGCCCTTTACCGAGAAGTAGGCCTGACTCATTTTTTGACCAAACCCTTTCGTCTCAAAGAATTAACGTTTGTGATTGATCGTTTGTTAGACCCCCTCGCAGAGATAAGGGAATCAGCCCAATACCAAAAGCAGGTCAATTGAACGAGACAGGAGAAAATGCAGGTGGATGAATTTCAATTACTGATAGACCTCCATCGGGGAGGAAATCGTCAAGGTCCCGGCGGTGATCAAGAAACGCAAAGGGCGATTGATCTGGCCGGTATCGATCCCAATACGCCCCTGAAAATTGCCGACATTGGCTGTGGCACCGGTGCTTCGACCTTGGTGTTAGCCCGCTGGCTCAATGCTCAAATTACGGCGGTGGACTTTTTGCAAGACTTTTTGGACGTTTTAGAAACCCGGGCCCAGCGGGAGGGGGTTGGGGAAAAAATCACCCCGCTATGCGCCTCCATGGATAATCTACCTTTTGAGGAGGAGATATTTGATGTCATCTGGTCCGAGGGAGCCATTTATAACATGGGGTTTCAAAAGGGCGTTGCCGATTGGAAGCGTTACCTCAAACCAGGGGGGCTACTAATTGCCTCAGAGATAAGCTGGATCACAAATACTCGCCCTGCTGAGTTACAAAATTACTGGGATGCTGAATATCCTGAAATTGACTTGACTTCTGCCAAAATAAAAGTCCTAGAGGAAAATGGCTATTCCCCCATCGACTATTTTGTGTTGCCCGAACATTGCTGGCTCGACAATTATTACCAACCGTTGCAATCTAAGTTTGATGAATTTCTGGGACAACACGGCAATAGCAAGACGGCCCAGGCGATCGTTGAGGCCGAACGCCACGAGATCACGCTTTATGAGCAATACAAGGACTATTATGGCTACGGCGTATACATCGCCAGAAAGACAAGGGGTTAACCTCCCCTTCCGATCAAAGTCAAAGGATTCCCCTAGGAAACCCTGTTATTGAACTCCTAATACAATCAAGGGAAAATGGCTAGTAGAACAATTTTAAGGAGCCAAGACGGGTGCTGAGTGTTATTTTGGCGATCGCCATCATTGGGGGCTTAATTTGGTGGGGGTGGCAACGTCAAAACAAAAAACATCGAGCCGTTTCAACCCGTTCTACTCCCCAGGGGACGGGCAAAGTTCCCAATACCCTGCGCCGGGACCTAATCCGCATGGCTGGCAGTGCCCAAGTTGCGGATCGATTACTCAACAATTTACGGGCGAAATACCCCGGCGAAACGGAAAAATGGTACTGGGAAAAGGCTATTTTTGATCTGGAGCGCGATCGCCGCTATTAATGATGGTAATTCACTGCTATCCTTCCCTAAACCATGGACTTTTCTCAATATTCAACCCTTGTCAACGCCAATCTTATTAATGATGGCATCAGCATTTTTCTTGGCATTGCCCTGAGTGCCGCCTGTGGTTTTCGGGTTTTTGTTCCTTTTTTGATGTTAAGTCTGGTTGGCGTGATGAACTGGTGGTCTTTACCCCCAGGCTTTGAATGGCTAGATTCCCCGGAAGCTTTAATTGTTTTAGCCGTTGCTAGCAGCCTTGAAGTAATCGCCTATGGTATTCCTTGGCTGGATAATCTTTTGGATGTTATTGCTACCCCCCTTGCAACTCTGGCCGGTGTCCTAGCAACCGTGACAGTTTTACCAGCGGATATGACACCATTGGTGCAGTGGACCTTGGCCGTTATCGCCGGGGGGGGATCAGCGGGATTAGTAAAAGGATTCACAAATATTTCTCGCTTAACATCGACTGCGACAACCGGCGGCTTGGGGAACTTTATCGTGGCGAGCTTAGAGCTGATGGTTGCTATTCTACTACCACTTTTGGCCCTATCCTTACCCGTCATTGCCGGACTGGTTGTCTGTGTGATTCTGTTTGCTGGTCTGGGGTTTGTGGCAATCCAGGTTTGGCAAAAAAGAGCGAAGACTAAAGAAGTTAGCTAGGGCCTTTGCTACCCTTGGGGAAAACCCTGTTCCCTTCTGGCTATGAAATACGTTGATGAATATCGGGATGCCCAGGTTGTTGCTTCCTACCAAGCGGCGATCGCCAACACAGTGACCCGCCCTTGGACATTAATGGAAATCTGTGGTGGCCAGACCCATAGCATTGTTAAATATGGGATTGATACCCTCTTACCGCAAGAATTGACATTAATTCATGGCCCCGGTTGTCCTGTGTGCGTAACACCAACGACCTTAATTGATCAAGGCCTTTGCCTTGCCCGTCAACCAGAGGTAATCTTTTGTTCCTTTGGGGATATGTTGCGGGTTCCCGGCAGTCAGGAAGACCTGCTCAGCGTGAAGGCCCAGGGGGGGGATGTGCGAATGGTGTACTCCCCCCTAGATTGTTTGCAGCTCGCCCAGGCAAATCCCGATCGCCAGGTGATCTTTTTTGGGGTCGGCTTTGAAACCACGGCCCCCGCCACGGCCATGACGGTCTATCAGGCCCAACAGCAGCAAATTACCAATTTTTCCCTCCTCTGTGCCCATGTGTTAGTCCCTCCGGCCATGACGGCGTTGTTATCTGACCCACATACCTTGGTGCAAGGCTTCCTCGCGGCGGGGCATGTCTGCACCGTGATGGGGGAAACGGCCTATCAGGCGATCGCCAGCCAATATCAAGTCCCCATCGTGATTACAGGCTTTGAACCAGTGGATATTATGCAAGGCATTTTGGCCTGTGTACAACAACTGGAAAGCGGACAATTTAGCTGTGATAACCAATATCGTCGCGCCGTCCCCACAGAGGGCAATCCAACGGCCCAACGCATCATCCACAGCGTTTTTGAACCAGTTGATCGATCTTGGCGGGGATTGGGACTAATTCCCGCTAGTGGCTTAGGATTACGGCAAGCCTTTTCCCCCTGGGATGCCCAGGTCAGGTTTAAAGATCAACTCGCTGCCATGCCCCAAACCCAAGCCGCAGGCATTTGCCTAAGCGGTGAAATTTTGCAAGGACACCGCAAACCCAGTGACTGTTCCGCCTTCGGTCAAGGTTGTACCCCCGAACACCCATTGGGAGCGCCGATGGTCTCTTCAGAAGGTGCCTGTGCCGCCTACTATCGCTACCGACAAACCCAACCTGCCTAAACATTAGATAGTTTTATGCTGTTAGCAATTACCCCATAATCGCCTTAACCGCTTCCACAATTTGGGGCGGTTGGACAATGGTTAGTCGTTCCAAATTACCGTTGTAGGGAGTCGGGATATCCTGGGACGACAGCCTGACCACGGGGGCATCCAACTCATCGAAGAGGGTGTCATTAATCAAGGCAATCAATTCAGCGGCAATGCCACCGGTTTTCATACATTCTTCGACAATCACAACCCGATGGGTTTTGCGAACCGAAGTGCTGATGGTTTCCATATCGAAGGGTTTGAGGGAAATTAAATCAATAATTTCCGGGTCATAGCCTTCTTTTTCCAAAGTTTTTAGCGCTTGCAGGCAATGGTGACGCATCCGCGAGTAGGTCAAAATGGTGACATCCTTGCCGGGGCGTACAACTTCTGCTTTGTCGAGGGGAACAATATATTCGTAATCAGGGAGATTTTCCTTAAGGTTATACAGTAAAACATGCTCAAAGAAAAGAACAGGATTATTGTCCCGAATGGCAGCCTTTAATAAACCTTTAGCGTTGTAGGGGGTCGAACAAGCTACAATTTTTAACCCTGGTACGGCGTGAAAATACGCTTCTAGGCGTTGGGAATGCTCCGCCCCTAGTTGACGACCCACCCCACCGGGACCCCGGATGACCATGGGAATTTGGTAATTACCGCCGGATGTATAGCGCAGCATCCCTGCATTATTGGCAATTTGGTTAAAGGCGAGGAGCAAAAAGCCCATATTCATGCCTTCAATCACGGGGCGTAACCCGGTCATGGCCGCACCAACAGCCATACCTGTAAAGCTGTTTTCGGCGATCGGAGTATCTAGTACCCGAATTTCACCATATTTTTCACATAAATCCTTAGTCACTTTATAGGAACCGCCATAGTGACCGACATCTTCTCCCAAGACGAGAACGGTGTCATCCCGTCCCATTTCTTCATCAAGGGCTTGTCTGAGAGCGGCAAACAGTAGGGTTTCAGCCATGGTTGCTAAGGAAAACGATGGATTGGATAGTGAGACGGTCTTGATTGCCCAACGGCATCATTGGAGGACTCACAAATAAGCATTGTAGAGGTTTCTGGTGCCTTCGCAGTGATCTAATCTACTCCCCTGGACGAACTTGAAGTTGAAGTTGGAAACTGATGGGTTCCGGCGCGTCTGAGGTGATGGCTAATTCATAATATCCTGTTTCATTGAGTAGGCCAGACCATTGATGATTAGCAGAATTTTCTAGCATCCTTTCTTGGCCACTGGGGGAGGTGAAAGAAATACGGGTGGTGGCCGGGGCGTCTAGTTTGAGGTCAAGCCCTTGTCCTTGGGAAATATTAATGGCGTAGGCGTATCCCTCCCCTGGCTCCAATAGTCCCGATAGGCTGAGGGTTGGTTCCGCCACTAAACTCACCCGTTGGTAATGGCTGCCATCTTCTAGGCTGATTAGACTGTCTAAAGCAAGGGCATTCCAAAGCTGATCGAGGGGACGGTCTTTAATGGCATCGGGGTCGAGATCGGGAAAATAATGGTCAAAGCGGGCATTGACCAGATCATCAA
>JBJOGT010000144.1:0-4981 GCA_046048115.1 Cyanobacteriota bacterium
CTTCCCCAAACGCAGGGCCATAAGTCGATTATGATCAATGGGGCAAATTGATTCCCGCTTCTCGTTAATATGTTGCACCCCATTCAGCAATTTTTGGGTTCCGAAGCCGTTACCCCCTACGACCAAGCCGCTGTGGCCATTGTCCCCATTCCCTACGAAGCCACGACGTCTTACCGCAAAGGCTGTGAACAGGGCCCCGATGCCGTCCTCGATGCCTCCCAGCAACTCGAAGCCTACGATGAAGAACTACGGCGATCGCCCTGTCATGGGTTAGGGATCTATACGATTGATTCCCTGGCGGATACCCGTGTTAAGCCGGACATGACCGCTGAACAGATGTTAGAACAAACCCGTAATGGCATTGTGCCGTTGTTAAAGGACGGGAAATTTGTGGTGGCGATCGGAGGAGAACACGCCATTACCACCGGAGTTGTGCAGGCTTTTCAACAGGTTTATGCTGAACCATTCACCGTCATTCAGATTGATGCCCACGGCGATATGCGGGACGAATTTGAAGGATCTCGCCATAACCATGCTTGTGTGATGCGGCGGGTGTTGGAATTGGGCTTACCCACTTTACCCATTGGTATTCGGGCTATTTGCCAAGAGGAAGCGGATCTGATTACTGCGAAAAATATCCCCGTTTTTTGGGCCAGGGAAATGGCCGAGAACCCCAACTGGATTGACCAGGCGATCGCCGCCATCACCACGGAAAAAGTTTTTATCACCATCGACATGGACGGCTTTGATCCGGGCTTTATGCCAGGGGTGGGCACACCGGAACCGGGGGGATTGGGCTGGTATGAAGGGTTAAAATTTTTGCGGCGGGTGTTTCAGTCTAAACAGGTGATTGGCTGTGATGTGATGGAACTGGCACCCCTAGGGGAATCAGTGGTTTCAGAGTTTTCGACGGCGAAATTGGTCTATAAATTAATCGGTTATTGGGGAGAATCTCGCCCCACGGTTTAGCTAAGCGATTAGGCAATACAGCCCTTTACCAGAGCGGCGGGAATATTGGGACTTTCGGGATTAACCGTAATGGTTTGCAGACGGGAATTAATCACTAAATCCATATCTTCCAAGGGCACTGCCCCCAACAACACCGAATCCCCTAACACCAAAGCCCCAGTAAAACAATTACGGTTGCCAAAGCGAATTTGAACGGGCCCCACATAGGGAACTAAGCGTTTTTTGCCGTCGGCGGTGGTTACTTCCCGTTGTTCCAGGGTTTCTAATTTAAGTTGCAGCACCACATGCTCAGGAATGCAGAGTGTTATCGCGCCGGTATCCACTAAGGCATTTACCCCCATGGGATTTAACCCGGACTGCTTAGGGTTAATTAACTCAATGGCGGCGTAAACGAGTCCCATAATGATTGACTCCGAAATTGATTCTCCACTATTCTTCCCCATCCTAATCTGGCCGGGGTACTGCTCAGTGTGGCAAAATGGTTAACGGCCAGTTTTTCACGGCAACCCAGATAGCTGGCAGTTTTGAAAAAATTGATTCGTTTCACGCTTTAATAAATTCCCCTTTCCCCATGACTGCAACCCTCTCCGCCCCCGCCAAGACCCGTCGCGTTGTCTTTCCGTTTACGGCGATCGTGGGTCAAGAAGAAATGAAATTGGCCCTGATTCTGAACGTTATTGATCCCAAAATTGGCGGCGTGATGATTATGGGCGATCGGGGAACGGGAAAATCCACCACCATTCGGGCCTTAGCAGATTTGTTGCCAGAAATTGACGTGGTGGCCAATGATCCCTTTAATTCTTCCCCCACCGACCCAGAAATGATGAGTGAACAGGTGCGGCTTCAGGTGGACAACAATGAACCCTTATCCATCATCAAAAAGAAAGTAACCATGGTGGATTTACCCCTAGGGGCAACGGAAGACCGGGTTTGCGGCACCATTGATATTGAAAAAGCCCTTTCGGAAGGGGTAAAGGCCTTTGAGCCGGGGTTATTAGCCAAAGCCAATCGCGGTATTTTGTACGTTGATGAAGTGAATTTGCTCGATGATCACCTGGTTGATGTGCTGTTGGATTCAGCGGCGGGGGGCTGGAATACGGTGGAGCGCGAAGGCATTTCCATCCGCCATCCGGCCCGGTTTGTGTTGGTGGGTTCCGGTAACCCCGAGGAAGGGGAATTGCGGCCCCAATTATTAGACCGGTTTGGCATGCACGCCGAAATTCGGACGGTGCGGGAACCGGATTTACGGGTCAAAATTGTGGAACAACGGACGGAATTTGATCAAAATCCCCATCCCTTTTGTGACCAGTATCAAACGGAGCAGGAAGCGTTACAGGCAAAAATCGTCAACGCCCAAAACCTACTCCCCCAAGTGGCGATCGACTATGATTACCGGGTCAAAGTCTCGGAAGTTTGTGCGGAATTGGATGTGGATGGGTTGCGGGGGGATATTGTTACCAACCGAGCCGCGAAAGCTCTAGCAGCCTTTGAAGGGCGCACAGAGGTAACAGTGGATGATATCGGGCGAGTGATTGTGTTGTGCCTGCGTCACCGTTTGCGGAAAGATCCGTTGGAATCCATTGATTCGGGTAGCAAAGTCGCCAAGGTATTCAATCGGGTGTTTGAAATTGTGGAAGAGTAGGCTATGTACCGTCAATCACCCGTTAATTCCTAAACACCATGACTAATCTCCAAGCCCCCGACTGGTTGCTGCGCGGCACGGCGGACATTTTTCCCAATAATGCTGAGTCGGCCAATCCCTGTGAAAATTTAGCGGTTTTAGCTCAACAGGATCGACCGTTGCGGGTCAAGCTAGGCATTGATCCCACGGGCACGGATATTCATTTGGGGCATAGTATTCCCTTCCGGAAATTGCGGGCTTTTCAGGATGCAGGGCATACGGCAGTGGTGATTATTGGCGATTTTACGGCCCAAATTGGCGATCCCACCGGGAAATCGGAAGTCCGCAAACAGTTAACCGCCGAGCAAGTTAAAGCTAATGCGGAAAGTTACCTAGCTCAGTTAAAACCCATTCTGGATTTTGACACCCCCGGACGCTTAGAAATTCGCTACAACTCCGAATGGTTATCTCAATTAGATTTGCCCAAAATTTTGGAATTATTGGCGACAATGACTGTCGGACAAATGTTGGCCAAAGAAGGGTTTTCAGAACGATTTACCCAAGAAAATCCCATTTTTCTCCATGAATTTCTTTACCCCCTAATGCAGGGCTATGACTCCGTGGCGATCGCCGCTGATGTGGAATTAGGGGGAACCGATCAAAAGTTTAATATTGCGGTGGGTCGGGATTTACAACGACACTTTGGCAAAGCGCCCCAATTTGGGTTATTGTTGCCGATTTTGTTGGGGACTAATGGGCAGCAAAAAATGTCTAAATCCTTGAATAATTATGTGGGCTTACAGGAAGATGCGTTGTCCATGTATTCCAAGTTAGAAAAAACGCCGGATAGTTTATTAAAAGATTATTTTGAGTTATTAACGCCCCTGGATTTAAGTCAATTACCCGATAATCCTAGGGAATGTCAAAAATTATTAGCAAGGGAAGTAACCACCCAATTTCACGGTCAACAACAGGCGATCGCCGCCCAACAAACCGCCGAGGCGATCGTGATCCAGGGTAAAGCGGCCAATACCGAAAGTGTGCCGGAATTTTCCCTAGGAGAAATTACTTTCCCCGTGAAATTAGCCTATTTACTCAGTGTTAGTGGTTTGTGTCCCAGTAGCAGCGAAGGCCGTCGCCAAATCAAAGGGGGAGCAGTTAAACTAGACGGCGATCGCCTAGAAAACGAAAATCAAGAATATGCCGATCCCGAAATGTTAATTAATCGGGTGTTGCAAGTCGGCAAGAAAAAATTTATTCGCCTAGTCCCCTAAATTCCCTTTCCCTTAAGTTTGAGCAATTAAGAAAATAAAACTTCATCCAATCAGAATCCCTTAACCCATTTAGATTGGCGATCGCCGTTTGGAATTAGGATGAGAGGGCGATCGCTGTTCAATTGATGCCGGTAAGATGTCGTAAGATTGTATCTAGTTTTTGATTGATTTCATCACGAAATCCTTCAAAGTCTGATTGAAGCCGATCAACTTTATCTTCAAGATGATCAATTTCTTCATAAACCCGATCAAAACCTCTGTTTAGCTCTCTTGCCGTTACTTGGGTATCTTCCAGACGCTCCACACCCCGATTAAGACTCCTTAATTGACGCTCCATTTCATGATTTTTGTCGTTCGGTTCCTGAGCTTGTGCCATTGCTAAAATCGTTCAATCAGAATTCCTTAACCCATTATAGATTGTCGATCGCCGTTTAGAATTAGGACGAGAGGGCGATCGCCTAATAAAAATACGTTATAAAAAACCGAGATCGCCTTCTTACAAAACCATCCTCAATTGCGATCACTGAAAAAATACGCTACGAAAGACCGAGATCGCCGAAAAAATACGTTACAAAATAGGGTGGCTACCCCTATAATAGGGACAAAACATGTGTTTACTTACTTAAGGAACTATCAGTCTTATGCAAGAACAAGAGTTAATTAATATTTCTGTCGAATCTAATATCAAAACGATCGCTGAGGCGATTTTTGAGCAGTTTGGCATGACAAAAAGTGAAGCAATAGAGTTATTCTATCGTCAAGTGGCGTTAACGAAGGACATTTATTTTATTCAAACAAGTTTAAATAGTGAAACCATTAAAGCGATAGAAACGGTAGAAAATAATGAGGGTTTAACAAGCTATTCAAGTTTTGCTCAACTTCGTCAAGAGTTGGAGGTATAGGTTGTTTCATGTTGTTGTAAGCAGTCAGTTACAAGGCTCTCCCGGGTTAGGGGTAAAAAGTGTATAATCTATTTTACAAAACACTGAGACTTGAAACCATGCTATATTTCCTTGACAACCTTCTTAAATTACCGAAAGTAAGTATTCAAAACGTGGTGCAGGAAGGGCAAGATGTATTCCTGATATTAGAATGTACAGAAGAAAAGGTAAAATGT
>JBJOGT010000145.1:0-5778 GCA_046048115.1 Cyanobacteriota bacterium
AGGAATTAGAAGCTCTCATCCACAAACTTCTTAATGAAGGTGGACTGACAATACATTGGGGGCGCAAAATCAAAAACAAGGGCGCAAGTATTAATGCAAGTTAAACTGATGATAGCTTACCCCCCCTTATAGGCGTCTACGGTGCTCTGGGTAATAGTATCTTTGCCATTGACCACATCCCCAGAAATTAATGTGCCGATAAATTGCCGCGATTGGGGATCTCGAACGGGGGTGATAGTGTAGCGGACTAGGGCATTATTGGGGCGGATGCTTTCCAGGTTGGGCACAGCCTCGTTTTCTAGCTCTTGTTTGTCCACTGTGGTAGTGGCTTTAAGCTGGCCAGGAAAGCCCATCCGCAGGGTCACAAGATTACTGGGATTAAAAATTTCCCCTACTCGATCTGCATTAGCTCCCTCTATGATTTTTTGATCCCTACCCACTAGGGTTGCATATTCAATTTCGCGGGATTTTACTTCGTTCTGCAAAATCTTTTTGACTTGGGTCTGCAATTCTAAGGGGATTGGTTCATTGTCTGTATATCGTCTTGCGGCTTCGATAATAGCGATGTTATCAGACTGTCCCCGGAAGCCAAAACCCATTTGGTCGATTTTTTTGGTGTAGTTACTTTCTGTAACAACTAATTCTGACAAGGTTTGGTTTTTGAGTTGGGCTTGACCCGTCACTAGGGCGATCGCCATCCCGGTTCCCACCACCCCAAAGACAGTTAGAACACTAGATCCTAAAATGGCGGTAAATTGCTTGGCGGCGATCGGTAGGTTGGCCCAGCGTCGTTGCAGGGTGAGTTCAGAACGTTCTTGATCGAGTTCTTCCTCAGCTATTTCTACGGTGGGGCGGGCAATGGGAGTCCATGGGGCCATGGGGGGGGGAACGGATTCCACGGTCGCTAATTGCGCTTCTAAATTGGCGATCGCCTGGTCACAGGTGCCATGGAATAGCCCGTCTTGATCTTGAATTTTTAACTGCTGATAAACGGCGATCGCATCGGTCCAATACCCCCCTTCTTCCAACCCATTAGCAAAGGTAATTTGGGCTACCAAATCATCGGGATCTTCCAAAGCTGATTGCTGAAGATCGGCAATTCCTGGGGGGTAAAGCATCAACTCCGGTCCCTTCGGGGCGGGGGATTCTACTTCATCAACGTTGCCATCAGTGACATCAACATAAGGTTCTAGTTCTGCAATATGGGGTTCCAGTTCTGCTAAAGCTTTTTCAATGGTCTCTGCATAGATTTTCTCTGTATCTAAAGCCTGGGCCTGGCGATAATAGTCGGCGGCTTCGCTGAAATAAGCGGCTTCTTGCAACGCACTGGCCAATGCAATTTTATAAATTAAATTATCGGGTTCCGCATTGGCCATTTTTTCCAACTCTAGGATCTCAATGGGAAAATTGGGCTTGGAAAGTGAGCTTTGCATAACAGTTGGCAATAAAAATTAATAAACAATAAAAAAATCAATATACCTGGTGAAAACGGAGAAACTGTTGCTGGAGTCAGAACCGACAAAAAAATGAGTCAAACTTTCGACCTAACCCCCTAGCCCGGCCCCTTGCAATCGTCTACCCCCTTGGAAAAAGGCAAAAACCTGATCCACATCAAGGATACCGATCGCCGTGTCGGCATGAACTGCTTGGGCCGAGAGATAGGGACGATCCGTCAGAGTCAACTCCGCCGTCTCAAAACTCAGAATCCCCTTAAATTCTACGGCGATCGCCGCCGCCTGGATCCCCTCCCCCACCAACACCACCGCCTTTGTATTGCCCAGGGTTTGGGGGGTCTGATAAGGTCTCCGAGTCGGCATTAATAATCGGGGTAAATCCATCACCCAGAGCAAATTACCCCGCTGATTACTCACCCCCAACAACTCCGCCCTTACCCCCGGAATCACACAAAGGGAAGACAAAGAAAAGGACAACACCTCCCGGGTTCTCGCCAAGGGAATCGCTACACTGATATCTAATCCCAAATCAATCCAAAAATAATCCGTGGTCATAGCGCCCCTCCCATGGGTTACCAACCAATCAAGAAATGTAAGCCTTAACTGTTTTCATCAACTCACTCGGGCTATAGGGCTTGGTTAAGTATGCATTACCTCCCTGGCGCAAAGCCCAAAAACGATCATAGTCCTCTTTTTTAGTTGAACAAAAAATAATTGGAACATCTTCCAACGCTAGATCCCCCCGAATTTGACGACACAAATCATAACCACTAACACCAGGCATAACCACATCCAACAAAATCAAGTCAGGGGCAACATTATTTTTTAGCCAGTCCAGCGCTTCTTGGGCATTATTGCAAATAATAGTATTAGTTCCCAACGATTTAAGTAAACCCTGGGCTAACAATTGATCAGACTTGATATCGTCAACAACTAAAATAGTTTTCATTAGTATTACCCGAAGGAATCCGTATCAATAACATTAATAATAATCTGATATCTTAATTCTGCCAGTCTAACCTAGGAGGACACTGGCACAAAGCTTCTTACTATATTTACCAATTCCTGAGGTTGAAACGGTTTAGAAATATAGCCCACCGAGCCATGCATTTTCGCTTTAACTCTGTCTAAAACCCCACTACGTCCTGTCAACATCACAATGGGAATATGCTTAAGCGCCTCTGACTTATTACAAATACTACATAATTGATAACCATCAATATCTGGCATATTGATATCCATCAAAATTAATGCCGGTTTCGCATGGAGTAACGCAGTCAACGCACTGGATGCTTCCTTAATATTAACAACACGAAATCCCGTAGCTTCTAGGGAAAATTTTACAACCCGTTGGATCGAAGGACTATCATCTACACAGGCAATAATGGGGCGATTATCCTCTTTAATCCGTTCATAGGGAGTCATTTTTACCCCCTGATTGCGAACAAGATTTTTAAGAATAGCACCAACGTTTAAAGCACTAGTTTCAAGGCGGTGGGCAATTTCATAGACGCATAGTTCTCGCTCGATTAAACTAGGTAAACTTTCAAATTTTTGGGCTAAAACCTCACCATTTAATTGTTCAAGTTGACGCAGGGTCGGCAGAATTTTGCTAGCATCTTCAACCGCTGCCCGCTGGAATGGGGAAGCAATGACATTACGGAGTTTTAACCAATACTTAATCTCTTGCCCTACCGGTTGCATCAACTGCTTCAAGTCTAAATACAGCAATAAACGCTCTAACCCCACCGTCTCTTCAAAATAACAGAGGGGATGGGGCAGGGAAAGAATTTGAATGAGGGCTTCTTGGGTAAGTCGTGCGAGGATAGATCGTATCTCTTGGAAGGCAAAATTTTCTGATTCCCATAGCTCACACAAATATTTATAGTCATTACCGATCGCCTGATTAACCCGAATATTTTTGTCTGGCAAATAACGTTTCAATAGGTAATTGAGCCGCTCGAATTGTCCCTGCTCACTGCCCGCATAGTGAATCCGTCCGTTGCCCAAGTAAATCCGCCAGTGAATTGAAGGATCGGCTTGGTTATGAATAATAAGTTTCCCTGACCCTTGATTGGCAATCAGTTTTTGTAAAACACGGTACAAATTGTTAGCCTGGGGAGAACGAGATGATTCCATGACAGAATAAGGTGCTGGAGGATAATCAGCCAAACTGGGACGAGGCAAATTAGCAGTTACGACCGACGGAACAGAAGGGTGCATGGGACAACAACGGTAGAACGGCAACGGGCACGGGACAAAGACCAGCAGTGGGGGATGGGGACATTGACTTAGTTAAAAAACAATTAAGACCTGGTTAAGTGTATTGCCGAAAAAATAGCTAAAATCCTGGGTATTTTAACCAGACTGCTTCCAATCATAGAATGCTATCCTCTATTAGGACAAATAATGTAATTATTGTTACCCAAGTGATGCCATGGGTTATCGGTCGCATACTTAGCTTAAGATTTCTAGGGATTCTGAAAGGGGGGAGCGGAAGGGACAGATCCCTTGCCGTTACTTTTTATAGCGGGTTAAGCACGGCTAATTGGACGCTTATCAAGGAAGCGGAAGACTGTACTGTCGTCTGCCCCATCACCGGTAACTTTTAAAGAAATTTTACTAGGAGTTTTTACTATCAAACCTAAGCGACTCTCTCCTTATAAGTCGTATCTGTCGATACATTTATTATTATGCCATTCATTGAAATTTACTAGTCTTCCCAGGGTGATATATAAAAGACCGGACAACGCCATGGGGTTAAAAGGAGGAGGAAATTGATAAGATCTGAGGCGGTGCGGCAACATTTCGCTGCCTTGTCTGGGTTTGGTTGGGTTTTTTCCTAACACTAGCACCGTAATCGTTGGTGATATTAATTTAATCATGGAACTCTATTTTATTCGTCATGGGATTGCTGAGGATACAAGCACTGATCGGCCCGATGGCGATCGCCGTCTCACCCCCAAGGGCATTGATAAAACCCGACGGGTTGCCCAACGTCTTCAACAAATCGGCGTTGAATTTGACCTGATCCTGACGAGCCCCTTAACCCGTGCCCAACAAACCGCCCAACTCCTGATGGAACGGGGACTATCTCCCCACTTAGAAACCGTTGCCGCCTTAGCCCCCGCCACCGATATTGCCACGGGATTAGAACAACTCACCCAAGCTTATGCCCCCCGCAGTAATCGCTGCTTAGCCCTAGTGGGACATCAACCGGATCTCAGTCATTGGGCCGAATATTTGGTATTTGGTGCTCCCCAAGACAAAATCATGCTCAAAAAAGCAGGCATCATTGGCGTAAACTTACCCAGCTTGAGTCCCCAATCGGGTCAAGGGCAGTTGTTTCTCCTGACTTCCCCCCGTTGGTTGTTATGACATAACCATATTTTGCCTCTTCCCGTTTATGAAGGGCCGCGGATTCCTCCATAATGAAGGAACGGAGGGCATTAGCGTATATTGGGTTACGGCTTAACCGGTTTTAAAAAGCCTACGGGTAGTGTTGTTATTTGTTACTAGGTAAATTGCATGGTCATTAACGCCACAGAATTTAAAGAAGGTCTGGCTGGGGTTCCCGCCGCCAAATCCCGGGTCAGTCATGTGGATGGTACCGCTGGCATTTTGGAGTATCGGGGTATCCGCGTCGAAGAGTTGGCGAAATCCAGTAGTTTCATTGAGGTGGCCTATTTGTTGATTTGGGGGAAACTGCCGACCCAATCCGAATTAGAAGACTTTGAACATGAAATTCGTACCCATCGTCGCATCAAGTACCATATCCGGGACATGATGAAATGCTTCCCGGAAACGGGTCACCCTATGGATGCCCTGCAGACTTCGGCGGCGGCCTTGGGGTTGTTCTATGCCCGCCGGGCCCTGGACGATCCCAATTACATCCGGGCAGCGGTGGTGAGACTCTTGGCCAAAATTCCCACCATGGTAGCGGCGTTCCACATGATCCGCGAAGGCAATGATCCCATTCAACCCAATGACAATTTGGATTATGGGTCTAACTTCCTCTATATGCTCACCGAGAAGGAACCCGATCCCCTGGCGGCCCATATTTTTGATGTCTGTCTGACGCTCCATGCTGAGCACACCATGAATGCGTCTACCTTTTCAGCCCGAGTAACGGCTTCAACGTTAACCGATCCCTATGCGGTGGTGGCGTCGGCGGTGGGAACCTTGGCGGGGCCGTTGCACGGGGGAGCCAATGAAGAAGTGTTGTCGATGCTAGAAGATATTGGTTCCGTGGAGAATGTCCGGCCCTACGTGGAAAAATGCCTGGCCAACAAACAAAAAATTATGGGATTTGGCCATCGGGTTT
>JBJOGT010000146.1:0-2702 GCA_046048115.1 Cyanobacteriota bacterium
CAAAATTGCCTTGACTGGCGGCAAAACCAATGGCGGCATCGTTGCCCATCACCTGGACACACACCATGGTCATGGCTTCGCATTGGGTCGGGTTGACTTTCCCCGGCATAATTGACGATCCAGGTTCATTGGCAGGTAAACTTAATTCCCCTAAACCACAACGGGGCCCCGATCCCATCCAGCGTAAATCGTTGGCAATTTTCATTAAGGAAGCGGCAATACTTTTCAAATTGCCACTGGTGAAGGCGATCGCCTCATGGCCGGCGAGGGCAGCAAATTTATTGGGAGCACTAACAAAGGGCAAGCCCGTGAGTTGGGCAATCTCCTGAGCCACTTTTTCCGCAAATTGGGGATGACTGTTTAAACCCGTTCCCACAGCGGTTCCCCCTAAAGCTAGTTCCAATAGCGGCGGTAAACAATGCTGGAGTTGGCTTAAACCGTGATCCAATTGGGCCACATAGCCGGAAAATTCCTGCCCCAGGGTGAGGGGGACAGCGTCCATTAAATGGGTACGGCCAATTTTAGTAATGGATTGAAAGGCTTGGGCTTTTTCGTTGAGGGCATTGCGGAGGGATTGGAGCGAGGGGATTAAGCGGATTTGCAAATTTTCCACTGCCGCAATGTGCATGGCCGTGGGAAAGGTATCGTTAGACGACTGGGACATATTGACGTGATCGTTGGGATGGATGGGGGTTTTACTGCCCAATTCGCCCCCGGCTATGGCGATCGCCCGATTAGCAATCACTTCATTGACGTTCATATTGGTTTGGGTGCCGCTGCCCGTTTGCCAAATCCGTAACGGAAAATGATCTAACCACTGCCCCGCAATGATTTCATCGGCGGCTTGGATAATTAATTGCGCCTTGTCGTCTGGTAATTTGCCCAACTCCCGATTGGCGATCGCCGCTGCCTTTTTGAGAATGCCAAAGGCCCGGATCAGATCCGGCGGCATAGTATCCGTGCCGATGTCAAAATACAATAGAGACCGCTGGGTTTGAGCGCCCCACAGGCGATCGGCGGGAACCTCAATCGGCCCCATACTATCGGTTTCAATGCGGCAGGAATGGGTCATCATATTGGATCAGAAATTTTATGGCTGTCGAAATTGAACGCAAATTTTTAGTTAAGAATAACGCTTGGCGATCGCTGGCGGAAGGGTGTTTATACCGTCAAGGCTATTTGCCCAGTCAAAATCACACCACCATGCGGGTGCGTACCGTTGGCGATCGGGGTTATTTGACCATTAAGGGTAAAAATACCGGCATGAGTCGGTTGGAGTTTGAATATGAAATCCCCCTAACCGATGCTAATGAACTCTTGGCAACCCTCTGCCAACTGCCCTTAATTGAAAAATACCGTTACCGCATTCCCTGGGGCGATCACCTCTGGGAAGTGGATGAATTCTTGGGGGATAATCAGGGGCTAATCCTGGCAGAAGTGGAACTGAAACATGAAGCCGAGGCGATCGCCATTCCCGATTGGATTGGGACAGAGGTAACGAACGATCCGCGCTATTACAACGCCAACTTAGCGAAAGTGCCCTATGACCGCTGGTAGGTAAACACATTTTGCGCCCTACTTATGTTATGGTTATTAACGTTTGCAGAACCTGCGGGTGTAGTTTAGTGGTAAAACCTTAGCCTTCCAAGCTAATGATAGGGGTTCGATTCCCCTCACCCGCTTACATTTAATTGCTTAGTTTAATTAATCAATAGAAATCGTTTGGGGGCGATCTGGCTCAGCTAGGTTGAGATCAGCGCTCGAAAAGTTGGTAACCCCCTGTTTTTGCAGCCAACTTTTTAACGGATCATCCGTTAGCTTGAGGCGAAGTACCCCGGACACAAATCCTCCGGCGAAGGCAACGGGTTGTTTACAAAATTCTTGGGCAACGGGCTTGAATTCTTCGAGGAACATGGCGCTGGCTCAGAAATGAATCTGGGTGAATAGACAATGAACAGTCATTATTCTGACATATTCCTCTGATTCGAGTCGCCCTTGGCAAGAAGACCAATGCCGTAATGCCGCAACCACATCAGTTGAATTAAAGTCAGTGAAGTAGTCACCTACTCCACTGCTCTTCAGAATCGGACATGAGCCTTTCGGTTCATCCGGCTCCTCAATGCCTTGGTGTTTGTTATACATACCTTACAAAACCATTCGGAGGTTATCTCTGGCGATTTTTGTATCATGGCAATGTCTGTGAAGGAGTTGGAGGTTATCATCAGAAAAATGGGTCTGAAACCCTGTCCTTTAGGACGGCTCTAAGAAGTATGATGCCCTTGGTGAAGTAGCTTTAGGGCCCGTCCGACTCGTTCGTGATTGCTGATGGCCATGGGATTAAGTTATCAGGTAAGTTTTTTTCCGGCGATCGCCGCACTAACTGCATCGGGATTAACGGCAATAACCTGGAGTAAGGTTCTGGCGGCTTGATCGGGTTGGGTGCGTCCCTGTTCCCAATCTTGGATCGTTTTAACTGACAATTGAAATTCCTTCGCAAATTGGGATTGGCTCAACTTTAGATTTGTCCGAATCTGTTTCACATTTGGAATTGATTGCATTTGGGCCAGTTCTTCATCGGTTAGCAGGGGATTGTCCTCATCAATTGAAGCTCCCAGGGCAACGTCCTCATCGCTTAGGCTTTTCACAGCATCCCAGTTTGTTTTGGGGGCGATCGCCGCTTCTCCGCCACTGGGCAAAACTGC
>JBJOGT010000147.1:0-2500 GCA_046048115.1 Cyanobacteriota bacterium
TGTCCGATCCAGCCCTCCGACTTTCCTGTGAGTTCCCTATCAAGCTAGGATCTATAGTGATTGATGGTTTGCAAACCAAGAAATCAGCCCCAGGGGTCGCGGGATATCAACCCCCTACCGAAAAGGATTATGTTACCCAGAGAAGATTTATTAAAAGGCGCTGAAGACCGAGAGGCGATCGCCAAAGTAATTGATAAAGCAGAACAGGCGTTGCGAACCTGGGAAGTGGTGGTGACGGATTTTTGTGCGCCGCCCTTGATTGCGGACATTCAAACCCGCTTTAGCAAGTTAACGGAATTACAACTATTAGCCTGGGGCGGCTATCCCCAAGCAGAACGGCAACGGTTGGCGATCGCCCGGACAGAAATTCCAGTGGAAACCGATCAGATTCCCCTCGCAGCGTTAGAGATTGCGGGCAATTTTTTGTTTGATCCAGCCAGCCATCGAGATTTTTTAGGGGCATTGTTGGGTACGGGCTTAGTGCGGGAAAAGGTCGGCGATATTATTCTGTTGGGGGAACGGGGAGCCCAGGCGATCGCCGTGCCGGAGGTGGCGGAATTTATCAGCTTGAATTTAACCCAGGTGCGGACAGTGCCCGTTAAGACCAAGGACATTGCCCTTGCGGATCTGAAAATACGTCCCCCCAAAACCAAAGAAATGACCACCGTCGAAGCCTCCTTGCGCCTAGATGCCATTGCCTCGGCCGGGTTCGGACTCTCCCGCAGCAAAATGGCCGACGCCGTTAATCAGGGCAACGTGCAGGTGAATTGGAAACCCATTACCCAAGCTAGCTATGCCCTCAAAGCCGGGGATCTCGTCACCTATCGTGGCAAAGGACGGTTAGAAATTGGCGATATTGCGGTTACCAAAAAAGAACGGTATCGCATTCAATTGACCCGTTATTTGTAATCAAAAGAAAGCCGTGAATGTTCGAGTGACTTTACCATGGGACGTTGAAGCCCATTTTCCGTACTGATTGAGAGCACAGTAACATCGGTTATTTAACCGTTAAAAATCTTGAGCATCTAGGAATAATCCCAGAGACAAGTAAATAAATGCTATCAAGGAAGCCTCGAAAAATCCCGAGCAAAGAGCTAGTAAACTGGAGGATATGGTGGAAAAAATAACTAAATTCAAAAACAAGACCCCACCCAACTCAGCCTAGACGAACTTGAACTTTAAAGCTCCGGCAAAATTTAATCTACGGCACCGATCAAACCATATTGGGTTATTTTCTTTGCAAGGCCGTGCCCTCTTTGAGCTTTAACCAGTGCTTTAACCAATGCCAAATCCGTCCTAAAGCCACTTCCAGCCAATAAACCAGGCGATCGAGCCATTCTAAACACCACACCAAAATATGTTTGTCATAGCCCAGGGTTTTCGCGGAAGTTTCAATCCAATCAAAGGCCGTTTCTAAAGCTTGAGTTTGGGCAGCAACGGCCATGGCTTTGGTGCTGGACAGTTTACGGGGCGAAGGGGAAAACGGAGAGGGACTCTCTACCCACACCTCATCCCAAGGATCGGCCACCGTAGCGGCGGATAAAGTTTGTCCCTGGACTGGGTTAGCGGTCATTGCAGCGGTAGTTGATTGATGCACCTTCAGGGCTTGGGAGGAAGCTCTAACTAAAGCCTGCTCCGGGGTGATTGGGCTAACAGGTTGGGCGGAACCATGCCAATGATCTGTGGCGTTAATGGTTTCTTCTGTCCAGGCGATCTCGGAAAGCGAGACGTTGCGGTGTGCCGTTGCCGTCGATAGGAGGGGTTGGGATAAAGGCGGTTGGGGTAATTCGGCAAATAAGTCCTCCCATTGCAGCCAAGGGCTAGGGGAATCTCGATCGCCATCGGTTAAAGCGGGGGAATCTTGGCCCGGTGTGGCTAAAGAAGGGCTAGAACTGGGGCCAAAAAAATGGGCGATCGCCGCTTGGATCAGGACTTTGAGGGCAAAGGGATCGGAACTAAGATCAGGGGCGTTTTCCGAGGTTGCCATGCCTTGGGCCAGTTTTTGCCGCAGATCTTCCCCGAGATGCTGTAAAGCAGGGGGAAAAGCCGATAGGGGAATGGCATCAATAATTTGGGCAGAAACCCGTTGGGACTTTACCACGGTGGCTTCAATGATGGGATGGTGAGCCAGGGTGGTGGTGGTTTGCCCAACCCAATCTTGGATCTGTGGCAGCGGCGGTAACGATGGAACGGTGACGGGAATGAGTTGACCCGGAGCTTCAGGGCGAGTTTGCCAGCGATAGATGCCTTGCCAGAGCCAATCTAGGGGGGCAATGACCTGTGGGGATTTGCCGCTGATCAGGGGAATGCCCCGCCATTGTTGCTGGGTTAAGGCCCATTGGCGACGACGTTGGTAACGCAACTGGGCCAGTTCCTGCCGAATCAAGGTGTTGAGGGTTCGTTGTTGGGCAGGGGAAAGAATATCGAGGCTCAAATTATCCTGGGTGGTCAACACCAAACGGCGGTCGCTGCAACGACAAGCAATACCTTGAATGACAAT
>JBJOGT010000148.1:0-3228 GCA_046048115.1 Cyanobacteriota bacterium
TTTTCATGGGGAATATGAATTTTTAGTGGGAGTCCGATTCATTTTGGCTCGATGCTTGGCTTTTCAACAAGGGAAAAGCAATCACGTCCCGAATACTAGGGGAGTCCGTTAACAGCATCACCAGCCGATCAATACCAATACCTAAGCCCCCGGTGGGTGGCATCCCATATTCCAAAGCGGTCAGAAAATCTTCGTCCACATCATTGGCTTCTAGATCCCCGGCGGCTTTTTTGGCGGCTTGGGCTTCTAAACGTTGGCGTTGATCAATGGGATCGGTTAACTCGGAAAAACTATTGGCCAATTCTCGACCCACCACAAATAATTCAAACCGTTCCACTAAGCCGGGTTTGTCACGGTGGGGTTTGGCGAGGGGAGAAATTTCCACCGGGAAATCAATGATAAACGTGGGTTGGATTAAGGTTTCCTCGACTTTTTGCTCAAAGGCATGGTTTAACAAATGCCCCAAGGACGGACAATCAGCAGGGACGCCAATGCCCCCTTGCTCGGCGGCTTGTTTGGCCTCAGCCAGATCGGTAAATTGGCTAAAATCAATACCCGTAGCGGCTTGAACGGCATCGTGCATGGTGATCCGTTTCCAGGGGGGTGTTAGGTCAATTTCCTGGCCTTGATAGGTCAATTTCAGTGTTCCTAATACCCGTTGGGCGGCGGCGGTCACAATGCCCTCGGTTAAGCGCATCATTTCGTTGTAGTCCACATAGGCTTGGTAGACTTCAATGGAGGTAAATTCGGGGTTATGGCGGGTGGAAACCCCTTCGTTACGGAAAATGCGCCCTAATTCAAAGACCTTTTCAAAGCCGCCGACGACTAAGCGTTTGAGGTGTAACTCCGTGGCGATGCGGAGATAGAGGGGCATATCGAGGGCGTTGTGGTGGGTGATAAAGGGTCGGGCTTCGGCCCCACCGGCTTCACTTTGAAAAACAGGAGTTTCAATTTCAATAAAGCCTTTGTCTTCTAAATAACGACGGATGGCAGCGGTGATTTCGGCGCGGCGGCGGAAGGTTTGGCGGACGGTGGGATTAACGATTAAATCCACGTAGCGTTGGCGGTAGCGTTTTTCCGTATCGGTTAGGCCGTGCCATTTATCGGGTAAGGGCAGCAGGGATTTGGTTAAAATGGCGTAGGTTTTGACGTAAATGGATAATTCCCCTTTTTCGGTGCGTTTGAGGGTTCCGGTAACGCCGAGGATATCTCCGGCATCGCTAACTTTTTTGAGTAAATTAAAGGGATTTTCTACCCCTGGCATATTTTCTGTGAGCCGTTGTTTTTCTAAGTAAAGCTGAATAATGCCGCTTTCGTCCTGCAAGGTAAAAAAGGCCAGTTTACCCATCACCCGTCGCGCCAAAATCCGACCGGCGATCGCCACGTCTATTTCAATTTCTTCCCCAGGGGCCAGGTCTTGATAGGTTTCCTGCAACGCCGCTGCCTGATGGGTAATGTCCCAACCGTAGGCATAGGGATTCAGACCTAATTGCCGCAATTGGTCTGCTTTTTCGAGGCGGGTGGCACGGATTTCATCAAGGTTGGAGTGGGGCTGGGGATCGGGCATGGTGGCAGGATGAATTAACAGAAATGATCAATGGATTAGGGATAAACCCCAGGCACAAAAAAGATCCGAGCGTTGGCCCCGGATGGCGGTTGGGATGTTATTAGAATTTTAAATAATCTCAGGCTGACTCAGAATCCGCCCACCCATTATTTCATGTTGGCGCGGGTATCCTGGACGGCAATCCAGAAAAAGATCGCCGTTAACGGAACGCTCGCTAACAAAATGGCCGTGGTGGTGGTACTGCCGAGTTCCGGTTGTCCCGATGACAATTCAAAGACACAGCCCACAGCGGCGATCGCCGCAATACAGGAAAGTAGCAGAAGAATACCGCTTTTGGGGGTCACAGAAAATTCGCCTCCGATTTGAGCACAGGACAGAGATTTTATTAAAACAGGCTTTAGGCGATCGTGGGTTAAAAATAGCCATCAAGCCCTGAACAGCGATCGCCCTTTAAACAATTACTTAATCGGTTTAACCGCCTGGATAGAAAACCCTTCTTTCTTCAACGATTCCGCCAATTCCAACGCACTGGTAACCCGGTCTACAAACATCACCCCATTGAGGTGATCCATTTCGTGTTGAATGACCCGAGAAGGCAGATCGGCAAATTGGCGTTTTTGGGGGCGGCCATGTTCATCTTTGTAACTCACTTCAATTACCTTGGGCCGGGTGA
Organism: Cyanobacteriota bacterium; assembly: GCA_046048115.1. Lineage (GTDB taxonomy): Bacteria > Cyanobacteriota > Cyanobacteriia > Cyanobacteriales > Microcystaceae > Synechocystis. The sequence goes on from JBJOGT010000148.1 coordinate 2,241, forward strand.
CATCCAAATAGACATTGGGAATACTCAAACACCCTTCTTCCACCACGCACAATTCTTTGCCCATGCGGGTAATTTGGGGATTAATCATAATCAGCGGCGGTGCATCGGGATTATCCTGTTCACAATCCACCACCAATAATTGCTTATTAATGCCCACCTGGGGAGCGGCCAGACCAATGCCGTGGGAACTGTACATGGTTTGGAGCATATCCTTGGCCAATTGCCGGATCGAGTCATCTACCTTGGCAATGCGTTTAGCGGGTTGGCGTAATACCTTGTCCCCTAAATAGTGCAATTCCAAGGGGGGATTTTCGACTTTTTGCTTGTCAACAAGGAGGGTGGCAGTCATGAACGTTTCCGATGGCTTGGTCTACAACAGTCTGTGTTATCTATCTTAGTCAAGTTTGCGAATTGTTAACAGCGGTGCGCCCTAGGGTGACAATTAAAACTAACCTCCCTGGGCAAGTAGGAACTCCGGATAATCGCCTTAATCATGCCCTAATCATCCAGGGGACTTCTCACGCCTCTGCTCCCTCTGGCTAAAATATGGGTGTAAATCATTGTTGTTCTTACATCTTTGTGACCGAGTAATTCCTGCACCGTGCGGATATCGTAGCCATTTTGGAGCAAATGGGTGGCAAAGCTGTGGCGAAAGGTATGGCAACTGACTCGTTTGGGAACCTTCGATTGCTGAACCGCTTGCTTGAGGGCTTTTTGGATGGTGCTTTCATGGAGATGATGACGGCGGATTGTCCCTGAACCGGGATCTTGGGATAGGGCATAGGACGGAAAAATATACTGCCAAATCCATTCGCGGTCAGCCGTTGGATATTTTTGAGCCAGGGCATAGGGTAGATAGACGGAACCGTAACCTCTTTCCAAGTCTTGCTGATGTAGGCGTTTTACCGTTTGAAGATGTTCTTTGAGTGATGGTTGAATGCGTTGGGGTAGGGGCGTTACCCGGTCTTCTTTGCCTTTGGTATCGCGG
>JBJOGT010000149.1:0-9322 GCA_046048115.1 Cyanobacteriota bacterium
CCGATTTTGCTAGAAACCTTGGAACCCCCAACGATCGCCACGAGGGGCCGTTTGGGGGATTCGATCGCCCCTTGAAGGAACTGTAATTCTTTTTCGATTAAGTAACCGGCCACATTAGGACTGAGGAAATGGGTAACCCCTTCGGTGGAAGCGTGGGCGCGGTGGGCCGTACCAAAAGCATCGTTCACATATAAGTCCGCATTGGCGGCTAAGGCTTTGGCAAATTCGGGATCGTTGCCTTCTTCTCCCGCATGGAAACGCAAGTTTTCTAACAACGCCACTTGACCATTTTCTAGGCCAGCAATTTTTTCGCTTACTTCTGTACCGATGCAATCATCGCATTTAACCACGGGTTGACCGAGCAATTCCGCCAGGCGATCGCCAACGGGGGTCAGACGCATACTGTCTACCACTTTGCCTTTGGGGCGACCGAAGTGACTACCTAAAATCACCTTAGCGCCTTTCCCTAACAGGTCTTTGATGGTGGGCAAGGCGGCCCGAATCCGCGTATCGTCGGTTATGGTGCCATTATCCAAAGGCACGTTAAAATCTACCCGCACAAATACCCGCTTCCCGGCGAGATCGGATTCCGTTAAATTGGCGATCGATTTCTTAGACAAAGCCTTATCCTCCAAAATATTTAATCAAACTTAATCAAAATTAAACCAGCCCTTGACCCATCCGACAATCACAAACCCTAACCTATGGACATTCTGACGGCGATCGCCACCGACTACCAAAACTTCCCCCAGTACCAGAGCTATTTTCTTTACGCCCCGGACGTATATTTCAAAGATCCTTTAACGGAATTTCGCGGCATCGATCGCTATCAGAAAATGATTCAGTTTATGGGGCAGTGGTTTAAAAACATTGATTTACAACTCCACCAGATTGATCAACAAGGGGATACCATCCATACCCGCTGGACTCTCCAGTGGACAACGCCTTTGCCTTGGCAACCCCGTATTACCATCACAGGGCGCAGTGAGCTAGTGTTGAACCCAGATCATTTAATCGTATCCCACATTGATTATTGGGATTGTTCTCCTTGGTATGTGGTTCAACAACACGTTTTCAGACCCCAATAGGTAATGCTTGGAAAATTTTTGTATGGTCTCAAAAATAGGGTCCAAAAGCCAACCATCGTTGAGATACAGCGGTTACGGCATCCGAGTGGCACAGTAAATCCCTTATAGAATGGGAATTACAGCCGTTTTTTGTGTACCAAGTTGATCCAGAATCCGCTGTATCACCGGGACTCAATCCGATAACTTGCACGGTTTTTCCCTGGGGATGTTAGGGAAATGGCCGGAATTGTGTTCACCAGTCCGTGTTTGATTGTTGTCGAGGTGGCAATCGCCAGTGAATCCTGACTTTCCCCTCACTGGGAAACAAGACCATCGTTGATTGACTATCAAAGATAGCAGTAACGGAACGACCTGCGCCCCATGGACTTAAAAATAGTCATAATCCTTTTCTGTTTCCAAAAGAAAGGGAGAATAACCAAAATTAGATGGATCCCGTAAAAAAGCAAATGCCTCTTCTTCTAGGTGATGAATTAAATAGGGTTCAATTTGATTGCTAAAACGCAGGCAAGCAATAAATCCATCGACATAGAGGCGGATTTCTTCCATTGACCGACTACGGTTCCAAAGATCCACCATTGCATCGGTTAGCTTTTGGTAATAACGAATGGTTTGGGGGTCTTGTAAAAGCATGGGCGGATCAGAATGTTTGAAGTTACAAATTAATTTTATAAAGATTGATGGCGTAAATGTATGGTGGATTCCCCCCCCAATCACAGATAATTTGGCCAATCTTTATGGTTATACCGTGATTTTACGGTTTAGGGGGAGGGGGTAAAGACGGAGATGCTTCCCGAATCGCTTGCATGAAAGCCTCTCCATATTGATTGAGTTTACGATCGCCGACACCGGAAATCTGTAAAAATTCTTGGGGCGTTTGGGGTTGACGATGGGCGATCAGCCGTAGAGTGGCATCGGAAAAAATCATATAGGGGGCAATGCCCTTTTGATCCGCCAGGGTTTTTCGCAGTCGTCTTAGGGTTTCAAATAGCATCGCCACCGCTTCCGCATTGGGGGATAGATCCGACGTAACCACCGGCGATCGCCGTCGGGTAATATACACAGGCAATTGTCGGCGCATCACCTGCCAACTCTGGGCATTGAGTTTCAACACACTATAGCCGTCACTGGTTTGATCCAGTAAACCCTGCCGTAATAATGACCGTCCCAATTGTTGCCAATCCTTAACCGATCGGTCTTTGCCAATGCCATAGGTAGACAGTTTTTCATGGCCCCGCTGCCGAATTTTGTCATTTTTTGCCCCCCGCAACACGTCAATAATGTAATTTAAACCATATTTTTGTTCGCATCGTGCTACACAGGACAGTAGTTTCATCGCTTCCGTTGTCCAATTTTCCTTGGGATGTGCCGCCCGACAGTTATCGCAATAGCCACAATTACCGGCAAAAAATTCACCAAAATAACTTAATTGCACTGTGCGCCGACATTCTTCTGCCTCAGCATAATCTAGGACTTGGCGCAGTTGTTGTTGGGCAATACGCTGTTCATCGGGGCTAGATTTTTGCTCAATGATATATTCCACATTACGGATATCCCCATAGTTCAAATAGAGCAGGCAATGGGCCGGTTCCCCATCTCGCCCCGCCCGCCCGGATTCTTGGTAATAACTTTCTAGGGTTTTGGGTAAATTGTAATGGATAACAAAACGGACATCGGGTTTATTAATGCCCATACCAAAGGCGATGGTGGCGACGATGATCCGCACGTCATCCCGAATAAAACGGGTCTGATTTTCTGCCCTCACTTCGTTACTTAACCCCGCATGGTACGGTAACGCTTCGATATTGGCTTCCAACAGGCGATCGCTCACCTGCTCCACGGTTTTACGACTAAAACAATAGATAATTCCTGATCCCTGGAGGGTTTTAACCTTTTGAATTAAATGATCTAACTTGCGGGGTTGGCCCTCCAGCACTTCGTAAAATAAGTTAGTGCGATTAAAGCTAGCAATATGAACAAAAGGATTCTGTAACTGCAATTGTTGAACAATATCCTGCTGCACCCGTTGGGTAGCCGTGGCCGTTAACGCCATCACCGGCAGTTGGGGAAACCGTTGGCGCACTTCCCTTAAACGTCGATATTCCGGGCGAAAATCATGGCCCCATTCCGAAACACAGTGGGCTTCGTCGATCGCCAGGGCTGCCAGGCCAATGTGGCGATCGAGGGTCTGTAACCAATCTAAAAAAGTAGTAGTGAGTAACCGTTCCGGAGAAACATAGAGCAGTTGAATTTCCCCGTTCAACAATCGATTAACACGGTCTTTAACTTGGGACGGTTGTAGGGTGCTATTTAAAAATGTAGCCCCAATGCCATTGGCCTGTAACGCTTCCACCTGGTCTTGCATCAAAGCAATCAAAGGTGAAACAACCAAGGTAATTCCTGATCGCAACAAAGCTGGTAATTGATAACAGAGGGACTTCCCACCCCCCGTCGGCATAATAATTAGCGCATCCTGATTATGGAGGGATTGCAGGATAATCTCTGCTTGTCCAGGGCGAAACTGGTCATAGCCAAAATAATGTTTTAAGTACGGCGATAAATCAGCGAGATCAAAGCAGGAAGACACAACAGCGACCATGGAAAACCGACATTATGATAACGCCAAAGCCTGGGAGTCCTCCTAATTTTCGTGGGAAAATTTGTTTTCTCTGAGCCAATGGATTTTACTCTTCAACTTTGCGACTATTGCGCCACACCTGCCAGCCTAAATAAATCAACAAAAACGTGGCACCAATGGCAAAGCCCCAACCACTGGGGATATTAGAAAATCCGAGGGCTAAACTCCCCGCCCATAGGGTCAGGGCATAGATAAACAACACCGTCAAACGATGGGAGATGCCTGCATTGATGAGTCGATGGTGTAGGTGGCCCTTATCTGCTTTGAAGGGGGATTTCCCCTTAATTATACGGGACAAAATTACCACTGACATGTCCAAAATCGGCACGGCCAAAACTAGATAAGGTAATAACACCGCTGTCACCGCCACCGTTGTCACTGCGGCCACTTTAACTAACCCAATGACCGCCACGCCCCCCAGGGTAAAGCCCATAAAATAGGCCCCGCCATCCCCCATAAAAATTTGGGCTGGGTTGAAGTTGTATCGTAAAAAGCCCAATGCGCCCCCCGCCAAGGCCGCCGCAATTAGGGCCGCTGCGGATTGTTCCATAAATAGGCACAGGACAAATAAAACAACCGCTGATATACCACAGACCCCCGCAGCTAAACCATCTAGGCCATCAATCCAGTTAATGGCGTTGGCTAACCCCACTAACCAAATAACGGTAATGGGTAAACTAAACACATCGAGTTGTAAAAGATTACCCAACAGGGGTAAGGTTAGAAAATTAATCTGTACGCCCATGCTCCACACCGCTGAGGCGATCGCCACCTGGACTAGTAGTCGAGAAAAAGGGCTAAGATCAAATAAATCATCAAATAGGCCAACGCTGAAAAATGCTAGGCCACCGAGAACAACGCCCCACACTTCCCACTCAGCCTTGGGATCCATCACCCCAAATGCCCCTAACCACCACACCACCAATAAAGCTACAGTACTGCCTAGAAAGATTGAAACACCACCAAGGCGAACCATGGGGCGATGGTGCATCTTACGGGCACTGGGTTGATCGACATAACCTGCCCTACGACCCCAATGATTGATGACAGGGGTCATAAACCAAACAACAATTACTGCTAGTGCAAAAGCAATGAGATAATAATGACCGCCTAACATAGGACACCCTAGGCCTCGAAATGTTTATCGTAAAGTCTACCCCAATATCAGTCAGATGGAACTGATGTTGGAGAAAGTTTCCCCTGAATTTGGGGTTTTCCAGGGAAGTGGTCAAGGCTTGTTCGCTGTTCGGGTTAGATCTCAACAGGTTTGGTAGACCAAAGTATTACCGCCAACGGAGCTAGTTTGATCATAAAAATCTTCTATACTTCATTCACTAATTCATCCCAGGGACTCCCGCCATCGGTGTAGGGGCAATACTGGGACAACAGTCATGGAAAAACGCCCGCAAGGCAGTGATGTATCGTGGAGTAAATGATCAAAATTTCAAGGCCTAGATTAATTCAGACCCCCTAAGTCCCCCCTGTGGGTAAGGAAATTAGCCAACTATCTCGTTGATGAAAATCGGCTTGGGGGCCAGGATGGGACAAGGCCCAATAGTTAAGGGCTCCATCTTGTTGGGCAATGACCATGGTGACCCCTAATTGGAGGGGGGCGGATCGGGGCAATAGGGGACTTAACTCAATCTGACAGTTGAATAAGTGACGTTTGCGCTGGCTAACCTGTTGAGTAATCTGAAATGGGGAATGGTGCCAAGCCTGTTCCGGCTCCATGGCGGTGCGGTAATCATCAAACCGATAACAATTCCAATCATGGCTGGGGGACAGGTTAAATTCCCAATATTGACGGACATTGGGGAAAGCAAGGAAGAATTCAAAACAGGTTTTTTCCCATAGTTGATCCCGCCGTTGGGGGGCCGGGTTCACTGGAGCAAAGGCGATCGCCGTCATGTCTCCACTCAATTCATAACTGAGGGAGAGTCGGGTTTGGGTATGGGCAACATGAACAAAGATTTCTAAGGGGATTGGACGATCTCGCAGAGATCCGCTACGCGGTGCGCCGGATTGGGGGATTTGATCCGTAAACGGCAAAAGGGAATAGGTTTTCATTAATACTATCCAGCAAAACAACATCCAACAAAATGTGAGTCACCTTGTTAACAATAGGGTCAAGGCAATACCAATGCCAAAACCAAAACCATGGCTCATCACACTAACGTCGGGGAGTTGGGAATCTAGGGCAAATTGAAAAATCACTAGTCCCCCAAAGACATATAAACGTCGCCTTGTCCAAGGGGAAGGAAACCGTTGCCACATCTGAAAATACAGCACCCCCAACCCGGCGAACAGCCCCATAATCCCCGCTGAAGCCCCCACCACAAGCCGATTGTAATCCTGTAACGTCATTAAATAAACCACCATCAAGGCCATGGCCCCACACCCACTGCCTAAATACAAACAGAGGAAACGGGCCGCGCCCAAATCCCGTTCCATGATTGCACCAATAATGCCCAACCCCAGCAGGTTAACCCCTAAATGAAGGTAGCCATAATGTAAAAAATTGGCGGTAATCACTCGCCACCATTCCCTCTGTTGCTGAACGGCGATCGGATCTAATGCCCCTAACTCCTGCAATGTGTCTAAGTTTTGACTGCCGCCCTGGGCTAACGCGCCCAAAAACATCGCTAAGTTGAGTCCAACAATGATGAGGGTGGCGTAGGGATAAAAATGGCGGGACGAAGACGGTTTAGCCAAGAATTTGCGGGGGGAATAGGAGTCTACCGGTTGGAAAAATGCTGTCTTAGAACCACTCCATGGCTGCGGCGACGGTGGGGAAATGTTCCATAAAAATCGCACGACCGGCGAGGGCAATGTCTCGATGTTCTTTTTGGGTAGCGGGATCACAGCGGACAGCAAAATAATGAATCCAACTCCGCACCGATCCTTTCATATACAACCGCGTCACCGTATTGAGGGGCAAAATAGATCGGGCACATTCCTTGGCAATCCCCTTGGCGATCGCCGTTTCATAGCGTTCATAGCTATAGTTCCAGACATCGGCTTGGGTCTGATCAAACCATTGCTTGGTATTGTCATCAAAATCATCAAGGGAATTTTGGCGATTTTTTAAATCCTGGCGGCGGGCTTCGTAGGACTCAAATGTTGTAGCACAGGAATATCTTAAACTAAATTCCTGAAAACAGAACGACCGGTGTCTTAAAATCTGGGGGGCGATCGCCCTTGTGGTAGTTATTTCCAGGGTCATGTCCACCATTTCAAAAATACTCCAATGCCCTTCCCGGATGCAGAATTGCAGCAGCTTCGTATAGTTAGGATTTTCTTGGTTGGGACTAGAAACCCTGGCACAATAGGCAATCAGCCCTTCTGGGGTTAACGGTTCACCGTCAATGAGAATATCCGGTTTGGTAATGGCAATGAAGCGAACATCCATGGGGAAAAATTAATATCCTTGAAAGGTGCTAAAAAAAGATAATCCCCCCAAATGACACTTTTTGAGTACAAAGGAGGGAATTCTAGGGGGAATCAGCGCGAGCGAGACTAAATTTATTTGAAACCCACCGCCGCTTGCCAAACAAAGGCTAAGGCCAAAAAGAACAGGGGAATAACCGGCAACACATCAACGAGGGGGTCGAAGATTTGATAGGCTTCAGGCAGTTTGGCGAGCAAATAAACCATTTCCATTATTTGAGTTTCCTTACTAACGGGCAATAAATTAAGCTTTATTTTAAGCTAAATCCTACCACGACAGTTAACGCCCAAGGTTGATGATCGCGGGTGTCTGGGGATGATTATCCCGTCGTTTTTCCCGTCCAGATCGGGGGCAACCATGGGGAAGCCTCAACCAGGGACGCTAGCCGCTCTAACCCTTGTGTCAATTGTCTTGGCTTAGGCTTAGCACCCATTGCACCAATGTCCGCACCGGGTAGCCCGTCGCCCCGGCATTATGGACGCCAGCTTGCTTATCTGTCCAAACGGGGCCAGCAATGTCTAAGTGGGCCCAGGGGGTTTTGTCGATAAATTTTTCGAGGAATAGGGCAGCGGTAATCGATCCCCCCGCTCGGGGCCCTGTGTTTTTCATATCGGCAATTTTGGATTTTAGCCCCTCGAAATATTTGCTTTCCATGGGCATTTGCCAGAATTTCTCCCCGGCGTGATCCGCAGCCGCTTTAATTTGATCCGCCAGTGCTTGATCCCGGCTCCACAAACCGCCAATGTCGTCCCCTAGGGCCACAATACAAGCCCCCGTCAGGGTTGCCAGATCGACGATCGCCTCGACGTTTAATTTTTCGGCAAATACCAGGGCATCGGCTAGGGTTAAGCGGCCTTCGGCGTCTGTATTGTTAACTTCAATGGTTTTCCCATTAGAAGCCGTAAGAATATCGCCGGGGTGCATGGCCTTACCGCTGATCATGTTTTCCGTGGCGGCACAAATAAAGTGAACTTCCACATTGGGCCGTAATTGGGCGATCGCCTTAGCGGCCCCCAGGGTTGCGCCCCCGCCCCCCATATCCATTTTCATGGTTTCAATGCCACTACCGGCCCCTTTAATATTGAGACCGCCGGAGTCAAAGGTCAGGCTTTTACCCACAATTGCGACTTTTTTAACGGGGTTAGCAGGGCGATAGGTCAGGTGAATAAATTTAGGCGGGATTTCCGACGCTTGGCCCACACCGAGAAACGCTCCCATGCCCAACGCTTCACAATCCCCTTGCTCCAGAATTTCCAGTTCTAGGCCGTAGGTCTGGGCCAATTCCGTGGCGATCGCCGCAAAGGTCAAGGGGGTCACACTATTAGCGGGGGCGTTGACCATTTCCCGGGCCAAGATTACCCCAGAGACAATTTTTTCCGCGTTACTAATGGCGACGGTCTGCTCACCCAGTTCCAACAATTCCACTGTGGTTAATTTCAGGTCTTGATCTTCCGGGTCAGACTTAAAACGATTGTCCTGATGGAGGGCCAACAAAATCCCTTCCGCCAAAATTTGGGCCGTTTCCGTCGGGTCATGCTGCCGTTGGGGCAAGCTCAGCGCCAGGGTTTTGACCTTTTCCCCCTTAGCTGATCTGGCAATGGTGGCCGCTGCTTCCGCCAAGATTTGCCCATTAAATGCTTCAATTTCCCCGAGTCCCACCAGGATTAACTTTTTAACCGGGGTTTTCGCTCCCACCCGGGCGACGACTTTCTGCCCCGCTTTCCCTTTAAATTCCTGTTCTTCGATTAATTCCTTCAGCGTTCCCTCCAGGCGATCGTCTAGTTTCGCTAAATCGCTGGTAATCTCCACGGCATTTTCAAAAAAACCTAGGGCTAAAGCATCCCCTTGCCAGGTTAACGCTGTGTAGTCGGTTCCACGTATTTGCATCGCTGAGTATGTCCCAATGTGACAGGTTTGCCGTTTTTTATTTTGACACAGTCTTTAATCATTAAGGGCTGGGGGCGGCTGACGTTGAGCCAACGCGGGAATGGGTAGAATCGTTACCAACAACCAAGACCCTTTGGTGGATCAGCGTTGAATTTTTAATCCCTTCGGCTTTGTTGCATGAAGGCAAGGGTGTAAGATAAGTCTGTATCGAAAAGGAGGAAAAATGGGGGACAAGTATAGAGTCAAAAACTGGTCAGACTATGA
>JBJOGT010000150.1:0-4651 GCA_046048115.1 Cyanobacteriota bacterium
TCTAATTTTATTGGGGGTAGCCGGCACGTTATCCCAAACCTTAGCCTTTGCCCCCTGGCTATTATTATTTTTGGCCGTCGCCCTACCTACCTTGGTTTTAGATTATCGTTCCCGTTTGGGCTTAGCCTGCATCGAAGGCGCATTACCTTGGTTTAATAAGCATCAGTCCTCCAAGGATTTAAAGCAGCAGGAATATTCTCCCCTAGTCCCCAAACGCTTATTGGCTTTGCTCGGTATCACCTTAGTATTTGGTCTCTTTTTGTTTGCCATCATGCCCCGGTTCCCCGGTTATAAAATCCAAAGTTTCCCCGTCGGTGGCCCAGGGGATATTCAGCAACAAACCTTTGATGACCAAAATCAGGATATTGACAATCCCGGCTATCGCAATGGTCAGGGAGAGGGAGGAGACGGAGAAGGACGAAATCGGCCCGGGGCGATCGACGATACTTTTTATTACGGGTTTAATAGCCGCATGAATCAAAATCTGCGGGGGGAAATGACCAAAAAGTTGGTACTGCGGGTGCGTTCCCAAGCGCCGGGCTTCTGGAAAGCGTTGTCCTTTGATCGCTACACCGGCCAGGGATGGGAAATTAGCAATAACGACGACATCACCAAACTGCGGCGATCGCCTTGGTCCTATCGTTTTACCCTGGATCAACTCTATAGCCAGATGAAGACGGAAAAGATCGTGCAGACCTATTCACCGGTCACTGATTTACCCAACGTCATCCCCAGTTTGTACCATCCTGAATACCTCTATTTTCCGACCCAAGAAGTGGGCATTGATCAAAATGGCAGTTTGCGATCGCCGGTAGGTTTATTGGCGGATTTAACCTATACCGTCATTTCCGAAGTGCCCGTGCGCGATCGCTCCATTTTGCGGGATTATCGCATTCCTGCTGATATTCGGGTTCATCCCCGTTATTTGAAAGTGCCCCCCGCCATCCAAGCCAGGGTTAAAGCGCGGGCTGAGGAATTGTTGGCCCAAGCCGATCGCCCGATAGAAACCCCCTACGAAATTTCCTTATACCTAGCCCAGGCCCTAAAGCAGAATTACCGCATTCGTACCGACTTGCCCTTTTTTGCCGAGGATCAAGATTTAGTCGAGGCGTTTTTATTTGAGTATGAAGGGGGATTACCGGATCATTTTTCCACCGTGTTAACGATCATGCTCCGCAGTTTAGGCATTCCGGCCCGCTTAACTGTCGGCTTTGCGCCAGGACAATTTAATCCCTTTACCGGCTATTATTTAGTCCACAATACCGATGCCTATGCCGTAACCGATGTGTTATTTCCCGGCTTAGGGTGGTACTTATTTGACCCCATTCCCGGCAACGCGCTCTATCCCCCTTCTCTGGAAGAAACGGATGCCTTTAGCGTCCTGAAACAATTTTGGCGCTGGATCGCCGGGTGGTTACCGTCTCCGATTACCAACTTTATTGCCCTACTTTGGACGAATATTGCTGGGGCATTTTTCGGTTTTTTACGCTGGTTTTGGGGGTTTATTTCCGGTAGTTTCCTCGGTGCATTATTGGGGGGCATTTTGGCGATCGCAGCTGGCTTTTTGGGTTGGATTGGCTGGCAGCAGGCCCAACGCTGGCTCCATCAACGACAATTAGCCCAATTACCGCCCACCGCCCGGTTGTATCAAACATTATTGGATCTATTACAACAACGGGGTTTTCGCAAAAGCCGGGCCCAGACCCCAGGGGAATTTGCCCAGTCCTTGCGGGAGCATTTAGAACCGGAACAAGTTGTTGTAATCACAGAAATTTCCCAAGCCTATGTGGCCTGGCGTTATGGCGGACAAGAAGCCAATCTCACCTATTTGAATCAACAGTTGCAATTATTAAAACGCAGCTTGCAGCGGTCTCCATCCGAAAAGCTCACCTTTCGCCCAGTCCGGTAAAACATGAAATATGAAATCCCAGTAGACCCCAGCGATGTGACGGGATCACCCCTAGGTTAGGTCTAACTGGGGTTAACTTGGGGATAGCCCAACGGGCGAATTTGCTGATGGCGTCTTTTCGCTTCTAGTTGCTTTAGCTCATCATAGGGAACCCAATGGATGCAATCCACCGGACAGGTATCGATCGCCTCTTGGATAACCGCTTCATCATCCCCATCTTGGCTAAACACCCGGGAACGCCCATGTTCTATTTCAATGGTAAAGGTTTGGGGGGCAACGTGGGCACAATTTTTGCAACCGATACAGGTCACTTCATCCACGTAGACCCCCCGTTCCCGCAACTCTCCCCCCAACTCCGGTTCAAACCCAGAGCGGTCATCAAAATTACGTAGGTCTCCCCCTAATTCCGGCTCAAAACCCGACCGATTATCAGAGGGAAAAGTCAAATCCATCATTAAGCACTCCAGCGTTGGACAACTAACCGCACTGAACCATCTTTTTGGGTTTGTTGTTCAGTCACCGCAAATCCTTGTTTGGCGGATTCAGATAGCACGGTTTCTAGGGCATAGCCTTGGGTGATTTTTTGCAAAAAGCCTTCCACAGAAAGGGGTTGCTGCCAGTATTGTAAGTCAGTTACCAATTCGTATTCCTTGCCATTCCAACTAAAGCCGACATCATAATTGTTCTCTTGCTCAATCACCACCGAGGCGATCGCCGTCAATCCTTGATAACCGCGCACGGTAGCAGGCCCGTCCTTCCAATCGATCCCAAGGTTAGTGAGGGTTGTTTTCAACACATCGAGATTGCGGATTTGGGTTTTGATGTTACTAAAGTGAGACATAGGTAATTAATGCGTAATTTTTTTAAAAAAACTGGCTGTTTAAGCTACCAAGTCGTAAACGACTGAGCGGGTTGAACCGATTGTTCGAGGGGATTTGTCTGGGCAAAGAAATCGGCCGTCGCTTGTTGGGTCAAGACAATGCCTAACTCAGCTTCGATCGCCGCCGTCACCTCCTGACAGGAGCGACCAACAATGCCAGTCACCGTTTCTTTAACTCGTCCATCGGGATAGATAACGAATTCTAGGGTTTCCAGGTTCATCGTTGATAATCCTCAGCAATACAGATTGGGATAGTGACGTCCGGCGGTTAAAAATCTGAGCATTATTTTATAATTTGTCCCCAATTACTCAGGAAACTGGTGTAAATTGTAGCAAAAATTAATGTTGGGGCCAGCTTAGACTTCTATCAATGTATCGAAAAAATTGCAATTTGCCACCGCTTTACCCCGAAAATCCCTTGGCACAGTCAGCCTGAATTCCTTTCAGTGAGATGGATTAGGCGCAATGATTGGTTTTGCCCATAGCTAAGAATCGACAATTATCAACCAAATTAAAATAAACATCAGTCCCATCTCAGTTTCAATTTCTTGGCAAGGGAAGTGGCGATGATTGGGGTCCCTATGCCAACGCTTTACGCCCTAGGGGGGAAATGGTAGATTGAAACGATATTCAGGGAGTGAATAGGGTGATAATTATGCTTAAATTCATTTTCCTTACTATCCTGCCTTAATTTTGTTTTTCTGCAATTACCATGACCAAAATCTGGGTCAATGAACAACTCGATCCCGCTGGCATTGTCTATGCCTGCATTGCCTGTTTAGATGAAGCGGCGGCCCAAGATTGTCACCGGTCTTGGCAGGAGAACTTGAGCGTTGATCAAAAAGCTGAGGGCTGGACAGCGCAGTTACGTACTGTGGAATCTTGGGATGATGTCCCTGTTAATGCGTTGAAACTAAGTTTTTAATCAAGCCTGTGGATTTGTCTGCCATACTACGTGCCTTCCACAAATCATAAAATAACCTTTTTCAACTAACCCGACCTGAGCGGGATGTTGCCCTTTCTTCTTCACTAGGGAGTTCATAATGGGTGTTACGTTAACATTTTTGGGATCGGGTTCGGCCTTTACCGTCGGGGCAGACAATTTTCAGTCTAATGTACTGCTAACCGCCGCCAATGGCAAACGCTTTTTAATTGACTGCGGCACAGACATCCGCTTTTCCCTTTACGCCGCTAGTTTATCTTATCGAGATATCACTGATATTTATATTAGTCACCTCCACTCTGACCATGCCGGTGGGCTGGAATATATTGGCTTTACCACTAAGTTTGATCCCCACTGCGATCGCCCTAACCTGTATGTCAGCCAAGACATTGCCGTTGATTTATGGCATAAAAGCTTAGCGGGGGGAATGGAGGCGATCGAAGGGGATTTAGCGGATTTGAATAGCTATTTCAAGCTCCATCCCCTTAAGCCCAACGGTAATTTTACCTGGGAAGGAATTCAGTTCTCTTTAATCAAGCTCAACCATGTAGACACCGGTTTTATGCTGATGCCGACCTATGGACTATTTTTTGAAATTAATGGTTGTCAAATTTTCTTTAGTAATGATACAAAGTTGACCTTCGATGCCCTTCGTCAATATTTTGAGAACGCGGATCTCATTTTCCATGATTGTGAACTCTCCACCTGTCCTACCCCTGTACATGCCCATTATCAAGAATTAGCCGAGCTACCGATCGCCATTAAACACAAAATGTGGCTCTATGGTTACCAACCGGGAGAACTACCCCCAGCAACAAAAGATGGGTTTTTAGGGTTTATTAAACGCGGTCAAGAATTTAACTTTTGAGGCTTAATCATTGGAGTTTTGACTATTTGAGAAAATACACTATCTGTAGTG
>JBJOGT010000151.1:0-12018 GCA_046048115.1 Cyanobacteriota bacterium
ATAAGTCCCGCTTAGGTAAACTGTTGACTGAGAGCAACGGGATTATGGACGGTAATTTTCTTTTTGGTAATTGAAATCATCTCACTTTCCCGCAAATCTCCCAATAATCGCGTTACTGTCACCCGTGTTGAACCAATGGCTTCGGCGATCGCCTGATGGGACAACTTCAAATCAATACGAATCCCATCGGGGGCCGGAACCCCAAAATCGCGGCAGAGGATTAGCAAAAAACTCACCAAACGGGATCCCATATCCCGATGGGCTAGGGTTTCAATCATCATCTCCGTTTGAAGAATACGGGAAGATAAGCCCTGTAACATCAATAGTGATAAATCAGGATGACTTTTCAGGGCTTGCTCCACCTGCTCGATGGGGGCCGATAGCAATTCAACGGGGGTAAACGCCACCGCATGGTAAAACCGATCAGATCGCTGTCCTGTCACGAGGGATAAGACCCCAAACACACTATTTTCCCGCAACAAGGCCACCGTAATTTCTTCGCCGGCCTCATAAACACGGGATAACTTGACAGCACCTTTTAAGAGAAAATAAACCCGTTCCGCCGGGTCCCCCGGAAAAAAAATGGTTTTACTGCGGTCAAATGTTTCGACCACCGGAGGCATCGTCTCACTACCTAAACGTCGAAAAACGGCGGCCAGAGGACGCTCTTGGGTTAAGGTTTGATCCATTGACGGTTATTCAAGGGGATTTTATTAAAAGAAGTGTTACCCTCGATTCTGTAACAAGATTATACACAATTAGCTTAAAAATGCAGCCCATGGGAGCAAAATAGAAGGATTACAATCACCACCACCGGGGACAGAAACGTCAAACCTTGGTCACAGTGCTAAATAACCGTCAATAGTGGAATTAGACCCCTCACGAATTTCATTTCTTGATCAGTTTTCTAGAAACGGTCTGGCCAAGTTGTTCCGGGTTTGAGGGTAAAGTTCTTTGCTTACTTGAGCTAAGCTGTAATTTTCATCGAAACCCCTATGAAATCCCTATGAAATCCCTATGAAATCCCCCACTGATTTATTGTTAAGCGCTGTCACTGTGCCTTTTTTATCAGCCTTGGCCGTGATCAACTGCCTCAACCGCCACAGCACCGAATGGGGCCAACTTTCTGAAGAAGTGTTCAGGGGCGATCGCCTGCCGGTGTTGCCTTTTCCCAGTGACGCTGTACCGCCCGCTGAAGAAGGGGGGACAAATCGTTAACAAATTGCGGATATACCGGCAAGCGGGGTTTGAGATCATAACCCTGGCGGGCTAAAAAATTTTTTAAGTCGGCAATGTGTTGGTGGTGGTAATCGGGATTGACCTCATCGATGGCCACAATGCCCCCTAAATCCCTGGCCCCTGCTTCCAGACAGGCCAATAAATCTTGCCGCTGGGCGATGAGATTGGGGGGAATTTGAATGGTTATTTCTTCTGGTAAAATTTGCCGAGCCCGGTGAATGACCTGAATTAACGGCGTCACTGGATAAGCCGGGGCCATTTCCCGTTGTCGTTGCCCAGGACTGTGGGGTTGCAAAATTACTTCTTGGATATGACCGTATTGCTGATGACAGGCGGCGATCGCCGTTAAACTCTCCTCAATATCCGCCCAAGTTTCCCCAATGCCCAACAGTAATCCCGTTGTAAAGGGAATGTGTAGTTCTCCCGCCAGTTGTAATTGTTGTAGCCGTAACTGGGGATCTTTGCTGGGGGCATGGCGATGGACGGTTTTGAGTAATTTAGGCGTCAATTGTTCCAGCATTAAACCTAAAGAAACATTGACCGTTTTTAACCGGGCCATCTCCGTTCGACTCAATGGCCCCCCATTGGTGTGGGGAAAAAAGCCCAGGCTTAATGCCAAATTGGCTAAATCATAGAGGCGATCGCACCACGATCCACGACGCGGCGATCGGGGCTGGACTTCCCCCGACAAAATTAAAATTTCCGTTACCCCGGTATCTTGTAACGCCTGTAAACGCTTTTTGGCAGTGGCTAAACTGAGCCAATCATCCTGCCCCGGATCAACTCGGAAATTACAATAGGTACAACGATTAAAGCATTCATAGGTCGGCACCAGGGTATGGGCCGGACTATAGGTAATGGGAATAAGTGTCACATCAATATTTTTGAGATCGGCGATCGCCCCTAGGTCGGTGCTTCCCTCCATGGAACGGCAGGGATCAAGCTTATAATGAAGCGGCGTATTCTTTTGAGCAGACAATATGCCCCTTTGTGAACTCTTGCCCACCATCAATCAACTTTCCCATCAAGATAAATTACGCTTAATCCACATTCTTCTACTTGCGGTAGCCAGAGAAGATGGGTGCAACTTGGGGCTTGATGATGACGAACCAGTCAAAAACGACATCCTGAATCAGTTAGCATCAACCGAAGCAGTTCTGTGGTCTCCCCAAGCGGATTCTAACTCAATTCAAGCTTTATCAAACCTTCTAACTACGGCCCAGACAAAAACGAATGCGTGACGGTCAACGTTTCTCATTTACGGAGCGTATTGATAGCCTTGGACGCTCAGCGATTATGCCATATTTGCCCCTGACTCTCTCGGGGGGTGGCCATTCCATTGACGTTCCGGCTCTGCTTGACACTGGGGCAAGCGTTAATGTTTTGCCCTACGAGCTTGGCTTGGAACTAGGGGCGATTTGGGACGAACAAACCGTTCAGGTTCAATTGAGCGGAAACCTGAGGCAACGTGAGGCAAGGGGTTTAATCATTTCTGGCACCGTTGCCCAATTCGACCCTATCTTGCTGGTTTTTGCTTGGACAAAAGTGAGGGATGTCCCCGTGATTCTCGGTCACATGAACTTTTTTGCAGAGTTTGACGTGTGTTTTTACCGGCATGAGTTGGCTTTTGAGGTTCAACCAAGGGCCAGATAAGGGGGTTAGCCCCCTCCGCCTAACAAGCGTATGCGTACAAAACCCAAGCTCACGCTATCGCCAATGGTCAATGATGGCCGTGGTTAAGCCCTCCAGGGTGTATTCCTTTGCTTCGATATCCACCCGCCCCAGTTCCTGTAAACACCGTTCCGAGGTTTGGGGGCCAATGGAGGCGATCGCCGTTTGATTGACCAATCCTTGCCAGTCAGCATAGCCATGATCTAATGCCGTTTGGCGGAGTAACTGGACGAAATGGGACACGGTTTTGGAACTGGCAAAGGTCAGGGTGGTAATCCGCTGGTTAACCAGGGCCTGCCAAATCGGGAGGGGCATCCGGGCAGGACAGACGGATTGGTAGGCGGGGACTTCGGTCACCGTTGATCCTTGGGCTTGGAGGTCTTGGACTAATTGTTGCCGTCCCCCCCTTTCCACGCGGGGAAAAAGAATTTTGAGATGGTTTAACGGATCGGGAAAATGTTCGAGGAGGGCATCGGCAATAAAATCTGGGGGAATGTAATCGGGCTTAATACCAAATTTTTGGAGCGTTTTGGCGGTTTTTTTGCCCACTACGGCAATTTTCACAGAATGCAACGCCCGACTATCTAAGCCCTTTGCCTGTAACCGTTGCCAGAAAAATTCCACCCCATTGGCCGATGTCAAAATTAACCAATCAAACTGATCTAAAACGGCGATCGCCTGGTCGAGGGGTTGCCAGTCGGAGGGGGGCATAATGGCTAACGCTGGCATTTCCAAGACCGTCGCCCCTGCTTGGGTTAACAGATCCGAAAACTGGCTGGCTTGGTCGGCGGCCCGGGTCACTAAAATCGTCTGTTGGGCGAGGGGTAAAGGGGGAGAGTCGGGCATAAGGCGTTGATTGACCACCGCTCCGATCACAATGACCGCAGGGGATAGGGGCGTAGATCGGGTTTTTTCCACCATATCAGCTAAGGTTCCAACCCAAGTTTGTTGTGTGACCCGACCGGCATTTTTGATCACGGCGATCGCCGTCTGGGGATCTTTGCCTGTTTGCAAAAGATTAGTGATGATTTGAGGTAAGGTGCGCCCCCCCATTAAAATCACCAAGGTTTCCAGACGTCCCAACACTGACCAGTCCCAGTGATCCGGATTATGGCCGTCCATGACAAAAAAACCCGCACTGGCCGCTTTTTCCGTTAAGGGAATACCGACTAAGCCCGCACTGGCGATCGCCGCTGAAATGCCGGGAATGACTTCATATTGACAATGGGCTTGATTTAACGCCTGGAGTTCGGGAATCAAACGCCCAAAGATCCAGGGATCACCACTTTTGAGCCGCACCACCTGTTTTCCGGCTAGGCAATGGTGAACCAATAATTGATTAATGTCCGTTTGGGGAACACTTTTGGCCCCGCCCCGTTTGCCCACATCAATTTGCTCACACTGGGCTGGTAATAGGGCAAATAAACCGGGATCAACCAAAGCATCGTAAATCAATACCTCTGCCTGTTGGAGAACGGCGATCGCCCGTTGGGTTAAGTACGCTATCCCCCCCAATCCCGCACCGACGAGATAAACTTTTCCTTGATTACTGTCTTCGATTGCTTTCTTCATTACTGTGCCTTGGTTGTTTTCGTCTTAATTGTCTGAAGCGATAGTCATCATCATCAAAGTTAGAATCTAGAGATATGGTTAAAAACGACATAGACAGTGGCCGACTAAAAGCGTATAAATTTTTGCAATCCTTGCAAAGCAAAGAATATAAACAATTTTCCCTAAATCTAGCTGTCATCTTTATTTGACCAGCAACTAAAGCCTTTATGCCCTTTTGATAAACCAGTGTCAGTTCTTCTAGCTAAGAAGCTTATGACTTTTGGGTAAGCCGTTGCCATCAAAATTTGAGTGTTCATATTTCTCGATCAAGCTGGTAATTTCTCCGTCTTCGCTATTACAACATCAGAATTAGAACAAAATACATTCCAAGAAAGTTAACCATACAAATCTTCGTTGAGCAACTGCTCCAAACGAAAGATAGTAATTTTCATTATCAATACCTTCGCCAACACTCTTGCCGAGATAGCCTTAAGATCAAACGCCATAAGGCGCTACTCAACAATGATTTCCTTCTTTCCATCCTCCAACAGTCCGGCATTTTTTGACTCCTTTTTTTCATGCAACTACCCTGGGCATTGACCCTGATTAACCTGTAAACTTTCCTATCCTTTTTTTAATTTCAATGCGGGGCGTTAACGGCGAAAACGTCGGATCGGGGTGACCGGTCAGAAGCACCGCTGCTTGGGGTTCGCTCCACTGGGTCAACCAATGGGGTTGGATTCCCAAAACTATAATGATTAAGGCTAGGGCGATCGCCGGTAAGCGTTCTTGCCAAAGGACACGGGGTAAATGGGCGAGGGCTGGGGTGAGGCGACCAAAAAAGACCCGGTTGACCATTAACAGGAAGTAGACCGCCGTTAAACCACTGCCAATTAAACAGAGCAGGGTTTGGAGGGGGAAAATGGGAAAGCTGCCCCGAAACACTAAAAATTCCGCAATAAAACCCACCATGCCTGGAATGCCCGCACTGGCCATCACCCCTAAAATCATTAAACTACCGGTGATGGGTAAGCCCCGTTCTGGGGTCAACAGTCCCCGCAAGGTGTTGACATCCCGACTGCCGGTTTTTTTGTACACCACCCCCACTAATAAGAAAAGAAGAGCAGAAATAATGCCGTGACTGACCATCTGGGCCGTGGCGGCGGTAATACTCAATCGGGTGGTCGCAGCGGCGGCCAGCAAAATGTAACCCATGTGGGCAATGGATGAATAGGCCACCACTTTTTTCATATCCTTTTGGGCGATCGCACAGGAGGCGCCATATAAAGCACTGATAGCGGCCAACGTGGCTAGATAGGGGGCAAATTCCACCCAGGCATCTAAATACAAGCCCACCCCAAACCGCAATAAACCATAGGTGCCTAGCTTGAGCAACACCCCAGCTAACAGTACTGAAACGGGGGTCGAGGCTTCAACGTGGGCATCGGGTAACCAGGTATGAAAGGGAAAAATGGGAATTTTGATGCCCAATCCCATTAATAGGGGGAGTAGCAATAATCCCTGGGTTTTAACGGTTAAGGTTACGCTTAAGGCTGGATCATAGTTAAAGTTCGGTGCCTTGGTGAGCCAAAACCATCCCAAAAAGGAAACCAGGACTAAAAAGCCTGCTAAGACCGTGTAGAGCAGAAATTTCATCGCCGCATAGCCCCGCCGCTGCCCGCCCCAAATGGCAATCAGGAAATAAAGGGGAATAATTTCCAGTTCAAAAAAGAGGAAAAAGAGTAATAAATCCTGAGCTAAAAAAGCCCCTGCCACTCCACCACTGAGTAGTAAAAGCAAGGCGTAATAAAACCGGGGGCGTTCTAGATTTGTATCTGTGCTATAGATAGAAACCAATACCAAAACACTGTTTAAAAAGAGAAGCGGCAGGGACAGACCATCAACCCCTAGGTGATAACTGAGTCCTAAACTGGGTAACCAAGACCAGCACTCGACAAACTGCATCTGAGGATTGCCTAGATCAAATTGCCAACCCACGAAGAACGTTATCCCCAGCGAGGCAGTCATGATTGCCAAGGAAAGTTTGCGTGAATAACAGTCATTTTGGGGATTGGGCACTAGGGCAACGGCGATCGCCCCAAGGATCGGCCCCCAGATTAGAGCACTGAGCATAAAAGTAAGGTATCAAAGAAGTGGAGCAGTCAAGGGGTTAAAGATTTGACTAGGGCAAAATGAATGATGGCCAATGAGTCCAAAAATGACTAACCCCAGTCCATTCACCGCTAAAGGCCAACCAGAAGAGAAGGACGACACTAATCAAAATGGTGAGTAAGTAGAACTGAGACTGGCCGGTGACATTATATTTAAGGGCACTTCCACTAAAAATGGTCGCTAAACTGACTAAATTTACGAAGCCATCAATCACATAACGATCAAACCAGGTCGTTATTTTGGCGATCGTCGCCACCGCGGCCACCACCGTTGCCCCATAGATTTTATCGAGGTAAACATCATAGGCAAAGAGGTCTTGCAAAACCCGGACGGACAGTTGACTAGACCGCGACCAAGCTCGCTTCAAGGGCCAGAGACTGCCGCATAAAGCACCAATAATGCCTGACACAACCAGGAGGGGCATAGCCCATTGGGTTAGGGGGGAAGTAAGGTCGAGGGGGGATTCCGGCGATAACCACAGGGACCACCGCAACGGGGCGATCGGGATAATCAGGGTGACAATGATCAAGCTCACCATGGGGACTGCCATGGGCCAAGGAACTTCCGGGGCACGGCGGGTTTTGGGTTGGGGGAGTCCCAAAAAGACGAGGCGAAAAACCCGAGTCAGGTTCAACGCTGAAAAACAATTGACATAGGCTAATAGCGCTAATAAGGGCCAACTGATTTGCCAAGCACCACCAAACCATTTTTGCCATGTCCAAAACATCCCCAGGGGAAAAACCGCAATTAACCCCGCTGAACCCACAAAAAAGGCACTGGTGGTCACCGGCATCCGCTTCCATAGCCCTCCCATTTCCATAATGTTTTGGCCGCTGGTGGTGAGGATGATGGAGCCGATACTCATAAATAACAACGCCTTGGCGATCGCATGGGTAAATAATAATAAAAAGGCAATATCCACTTGCCCCAACCCCACCGCCACAAACACCAGCCCCAAATAGACACTGGTGGAATGGGATAACGTTCGTTTGATGTCAATCTGGGCGATCGCAATCAATGACGTTAGCACAATGGTTACCGCTCCCAACAGGATCAGGGTATTGGAAACCACAGGAGAAAGGGTAAAAACCGGTTGAAGCTTGATCAGCACATAACCCCCAGCGGAAACCACCACCGAATTCCGCATAATTCCCGCCGGGTTCGGCCCCTCCATGGCTTCATCCAACCATAGATTCAAGGGAAACTGAGCGCATTTCCCCGTGGGGCCAGCAATTAATGACAATCCTAATAACGTTGCCGTTGTTCCTAAGATAGGGGTACTATTTGCCCAGCCTTCCAGTTGGGAAAAGGTAAGCCCTTCCCCATAGCTGGATAACGCGACCAAACCCATCAGTAAAATAATGTCCCCGACCCGCTTGGTCAGAAAGGCATCCCTTGCAGCGGTCACTACCAAGGGTTGGGCATACCAAAAACCCACCAGCAAGTAAGTGGACAGGGTCAACATTTCCAGCAGACCGTAACTCAAAAAGAGGGAATCACTAAGGGCAATGCCCCCCAAAGCCGCTTCAAAAAAGCCCAATAGTCCATAAAATCGTGCCAAAGACCAATCTTTTTCCATATAGCCTAGGGCAAAAATTTGGGCCAGGAAACTAATTCCTGTCACCACTTCCAGCGCCCCGATACTAACCGGAGAAATTTCGATCGCCAGGTTCAAATCCAGATCGGCAACCTGGAGCCAGTGGTAGATAATTTGTTGACTGGGACGTTGCCACACCGCCGACAGAGCCACTAAGCCGTGCAGCATGGACACCAAGGTCATCAGCAAGTTGAAATAAGCAGCGGGGCGCGGCCCAGTGTTTCTGATTAGTCGCAATGACCAAGGCAGGGTTAAGATGGCACCAATAAGGCTATAAAAAGGAACGAACCAACTACTTTGCAATAAAAAGTCTGACATTTAAGTGGCGGTTATCAACTAGGGGCGTTTGCTGATCGAGGAAATTGTGATCAGATTTTACGCTATTGCCCTGACCATTCCCTAATTGATCCCCGATTCCCAAGCGGCGATCGCCATTAGTCTAGGATTTGATCAACTAGGTTAAAGATGTGAGTGAAGTGTAGGAAAAAATTGTTGCTCCAATGCCTATTTCTCCTTCTTAATATTCCTCTTACATCAGACTGGGCAAGTTGATTTTCTGGAAATCATCGCAAGCCTTTAGCGATGGGTGACAAGTTAAAGTCAGAGCAAAGTCGTCAAGAGGGTTAAAAACACGATAAAAAAAGCTAATGTTTTAGTCAGTTTATCAAGCTGACAAGTCAGCAATATTCACGAAATCCAGATCATATCCGACAACGAAATGTGCCTGCCCCCGATAATGAGGCTATTGATCAGCACTTGAAAAAGTTACTGTCTCCAGCAGTTTATAGCCAACAAGTCTACTATCGAGGGCTGGGGATGCGGGAGCGAATATTGACATTGCCCTTAATAGTAGTGGTGGTGGTAACGCCAACCTGGGATCAGGTGCCGTCGGTAATAGAGTTAACCGAAGGAGTCTAAACCACAAAAACTTGTTGTGGGTAACAGTGGTCAAAGTGGGGCGTCAGGCCATGAGTGAGGGTTTTTAAAGTTTTCCCCACGAGCTTTTTGAGCGGGTATTCCAAGAATTAGCACAGGAGTTGAAGAAGCGATGGGGGCAGCGCAGTCGCCCTTTACCTTACCGGATTAGCTCCCTGAAATGATACTTCAGTCAATATCAATCTAGAACTATAACGTGTACACTTGCCCGTCCAAAAAAATGCGGGTGATGCCCTTCGCTTTAAGAGATTGAGTCGTTTTACGAAATAGTTCGCTATCTGGTATTTTAATAACCCGTTGGGTACGGAGCGAGAAACGCCGGGCTACCCGATGATTATCAAAAATTGGTAGGGTTTTTTGACGGACTTCCGTTTCAGGAATAGTGCCAGTGGGGGTTAACTCTTTGAGGGGACGGACAATTAACTCTGACATACGGTCGATCACTAAGTAGCAACTTTTTGGCAGAACTGCCTCTTTAAACGGTTTGACAGATACAACATTGCCATTTTTGCCAATCATCATGATCGGCTCGTCTTCTAGATCTTCTTCATCTTCTAGATCTTCTTCGTCTTCTAAATCTTCTTCATCTAAATCTTCCAAATCTTCTAATTCTTCATCATCGTTATCAAAATCATCGTCTATATCTTTGACGATTTCATCTAATGCTGCTGATTTAATGGCCACAATTTGAGGACGGTTGATGGCGGGGGGAGAAGATGTCGGTAGGGCAGGGGGTTGGGCTGATACGACACGATGCCCAGGAGCGGTTAGGAGGGGGGGAGAAATTGGGGCAGTACTTTGCATCGCAGATGTATTTTCTAGGGTCGGTTCCGTCGAAGCTTTGGTGGAACGTGTCCGACGCCGTTTGCCGCTGATGTTGGGAGCAGAGGGGCTTTCTTCGGGGTGAGCGGGGGACGGAGGACTGGAAAGAGTCTCATCTTTAGGATTAGGGTTATCAGGGGGAGTCAGGGACAAACTAAGTTGAGCCTCAGCCTTGAGACTCCGACCCGATCGCTTCTCTTGGATTAATGCATCATATTCCGAGGTAGACAAAGCATTTTTGAGCAAACGGCTGACCGTGGAGTTACTCACCCCAAAGCGTTCCGCCAAAGTGGAAGTGGTCGCCGGTGTTTGCCGGTAAAGGTCAACCATTGTTTGTTTATCAGCGTCGCTTAACTTGGCAGGACTCATGGCAGTAACCATCAGGACAATTTGACATTGGTGGAACAGAGAGCGGGGGTGAATCTGCTAATATGTGGTTGATTCAGTGACGGAATCCCTAATACCGTTGGCTTGAGGGGGATGATTGAGTAGTCATCCTTAACCTGTTATCAGCGTTTTAAGTTTTTCCGTTAGCTTGTTCAGTCTCAGATTCCAGCTACTTTGCAATATATCATTATGCCAATTGCTGCGGCGAAACCGGCTCTTCTTGTTCTTGCGGATGGCACTTCCTATCCTGGTTGGTCATTTGGCGCGGATGGTACCACGGTGGGAGAAGTGGTTTTCAATACCGGAATGACAGGTTATCAGGAGGTAATGACCGATCCCAGTTATTGCGGTCAGATTGTGACCTTTACCTATCCAGAGTTGGGTAATACCGGGGTTAATCCCGATGATGAAGAGTCAATTTACCCCCATGTTAAAGGCGTTGTGGCCCGCAATATTACCCAACGCCCCAGTAATTGGCGATCGACCCAATCCCTGCCGGATTATCTGGTGGAGCATAGCATTATCGGTATTTATGGCATTGATACAAGGGCCTTGACCCGTAAGCTCCGCTCTGTCGGAGCAATGAATGGCGGCATTTCTACCGAAATTTTGGAACCCGAGGCGTTACTTAATCATATCCAAACGGCGCCCAGTATGGCGGGCTTAAACTTGGTCAAAGAGGTCAGCACAGACAAGGTTTACGAGTGGACAGACCCCACCAGTGATCATTGGCAGTTTGGGCCAGTGGATAGCCAAAAAGATCAAGCCCCCTTGACCGTTGTAGCTTTGGATTTTGGGGTAAAACGCAATATTCTACGACGGCTAGCGAGTTATGGCTGTCGGGTCATTGTAGTCCCGGCGGAAACTCCCCCAGCGGAGATTTTGCAATACAACCCCGATGGAATTTTTCTGTCCAATGGCCCAGGCGATCCAGCGGCAGTGCAAGAAGGGATTGTAACCACGAAGGCTCTATTGGAAGCGGAAAAGCCGATGTTTGGCATTTGCATGGGGCATCAGATTTTAGGACTTTCCCTGGGGGCGGAAACTTTTAAATTGAAATTTGGCCATCGGGGCTTAAATCAACCCTGTGGCCTATCCCAACAGGTGGAAATTACTAGCCAGAACCATGGTTTTGCGGTCACTGAAGCATCTTTGGGGGATGAGGTGGAGATTACCCATTTCAATCTCAATGACAAAACGATCGCCGGTTTACGCCATAAGAATCTGCCCTTTTTCTCGGTGCAATATCACCCGGAAGCGAGTCCTGGCCCCCACGATGCGGATTATTTGTTTGAGCAGTTTGTGAATTTGATGCGAGAGCATAAAGCTCAGGGATAGGGGCAAAAAAAGTCCCCCTTAACTGAAGGAGGACTCCCTTGATCTGATGATTGATTGGTGACTCAGTTGTCGATTGGGTTACTTCAGGGACGCAAAGGGAAGATAGGCATTCTCGGCATCGTATAGGTGACACTGTTCGCTGATTTCCTTCATCAACGGCCAATCAAACGTCCGCTCAATAATGACGCTACCCCAGTTTTGCTTGATGCTTTCATGGGCAAGGCGTAAGTTATAGGACGGAATCGCCACTGATAAATGGTGGGGAATGTGGACATTAATGTCGTGGCATAATACTTCAACCCAGC